>JBPCJG010000040.1:0-6681 GCA_051005515.1 Longimicrobiaceae bacterium | reverse complement strand
GCTCGCGGGTGGTGAAGAGCTGCGCCATGTAGAGCGCGCCGGGTGAGCCCTGCGCCAGCATCTGGTCCGCGGTCTCCTCGATCAGCGCGCTGAGCGGGTCCATCACGCCGCCGGGGCCGGTCGGCTCGCCGCCCTGCAGGCGGTAGAGCGTCGCCACCGTCCCGTCGCCCTCCACGAACTCGATCACCGCGTACGCCATCCGTCAGACCAGCTTGGCGTCGCCGCGCTGCGCCGCCGCGTCGTAGATCTCCTCCGTCTTGGCGGCCATCACGAAGTCGTTCTGGTGCAGTCCGCCGATCTTGTGGGTCCACCACTGTACCGTCGTCTTTCCCCACTCCGTCAGCAGCGCCGGGTGGTGCCCCTCCTCCTCCGCCAGCTCTCCCACCTCGTCGGTGAAGGCGAGCGCGTCGGCGAAGTCGTCGAACTCGTAGACCCGCCGCAGCCGCTGGACACCGTCGCTCTCGACCCGCTCCCAGTTCGGGATCTGCGGCATCAGCTTGCCCACTTCATCCTCGGTAACCGTGGGCGCGCCGCGGCGGCACGCCTCGCACTTCATCTCAGTAAGCTTCTCCATGCCCGTTCTCCCCAGTGTATGGTCGCGTCGCCAGCGAGTCACTGCGAGACGTGTACCGCCGTGCGCCGATGTCGCATTTCACGGCTGACGGGTAGCGCCAGGGCGAGCGTCGCGACGGCCGCCGCGATCCACACCACCGACTCCGCCGGCGCGTCACCGCCGAACGCGCTCGCGCCTGCCCGCAGCAGCGCAGAAACGCCGAGGATCACCGTCACGGCCACGACCGCGCCGGTGAGGGCGTTCGCGACGTAGCCGTTGATCCCCCCGTCTCCCAGCAGCCGGCGGTCGTTCACGGCGAGCAGGAGGAAGACGGCGGCGAACGGAAGCACCACGCCGTTCAGCGCCTGGGCGAGGACGATCGCTGGCACCGGACGCACGCCGGAGACGCCGAAGCCCACGCCGACCAGGAGCACTCCGAGCCAGACGCTCCGGTAGCGCACGCCGCGGGTCCCCCAGCGCTCGTCGCCGGCGCCGAACAGGCTGCGCGCGGTGACGGCGGCGGCAAGGGGCGCGGTGATCGCCGATGAGACGCCGGCGGCGAAGAGCCCCCAGGCGAAGAGCGGGGCGGCGCCGGGGCCGAGCCGGCCGAGTGTGGCCGCGAGCGCCTCGTACGAGAAGGGCCCCACGACGCTCGTGCCGACGATCAGGATCGCCATGGAGATGATCCCGCCGAGGATCACCGCGACGCCGATGCCCAGACGCAGCTCGCGCAGCGTTTGTCCCGCGGCGATGCCGGAGCCGAGAAAAAGGTTGTAGGGGACGACGGTGGTGCCTACCAGCCCCAGCACCAGCAGGGTCGAGTCGGGGAGGAGCCGCGGGATGAAGGCGCCGGCGAAGACGGCCTCCAGCGGCGGGTGCAGGAGGACGGCGGCGGCGAGAAACGCGATCCCCATGAACGCCACCGCTGCCGCGAGCAGCTGCGCCACCCGCCGCGGCGTGCCGACCCAGAGCACGCTGGCCGCGACCGCGCCGATGATCAACGTCAGCGCTGCCGGCGGGAGCGGCAATTCCAGCGCTGCGCCCGCCGCCGCGCCGAGCAGGTTGCCGGCTTCATACGCCGCGTTGCCGACGACGATGGCGCCGAGCACCAGCGCCAGCACCAGCACGCCGGAGGCGCCGGCCCCCCACTGCTCGCGGATCGCTTCGCCGAGGTCGCGGCCGGAAACCGCCGCCAGCCGCGCGGCCGCCTCCTGCAAGACCAGCGTCGCGAGCGTCGAAAAGAGCAGCGCCCAGAGCAGCGAGAAGCCGTGCGTCGCGCCCGCCGAAGCGGCGACCGTGACGGTGCCCGGGCCGATGAACGCCGCGGGGATGACGGCCCAGAGGAGGAGGCGGAGGAGGCAGGTCACGGGTGGGACAGGAGGGAGGCAACGATGCGGGCGGAAATCAGCGAGCGAACTCCTCCATGGAAATCGCAGTAGAGGGAAATTCTCTTAGTACTTGTCCGTCTGAGGTGACCAGGGGCACACCGATCTCCTCCGCCAGCGACACGAACTCGCAGTCGTATGCCGAACACGACGAACGCTCCGCGCACTCCAGCACCCGCAGCGTTTCGCCGGCGTATTCCCGTCCGCGGACAAAGCTGTGAGCCCGGTCAAAGGCCTCGACGGCGGGTTTGATCCCCATCCCCTTGCTGCGAAGGTACGTTACGAGAACATTGCGGAACTCACTCCGCCAGAGCAGCGGGGCCGCCCATTCCGGATCGCGCGCGAGCACCCGCTCCGCCGCCTCGGTACGCTCACCCGGCAGTACGAGGTAGGCGAGCAGGTTAGTGTCCGCGACGATCACGGCCGGCCGGAATCCCGCGCGCTGCGCAGGTCGGCGTCGGTGACGAACACGCCGGGGATGCGGGAGCGAAGCTCACGAGCCTCCGCAAGCAGTCGTTCGGGATCGATTTTCTCGCTGTGCAGAGCCCGCTCGAGACAGACGATGGCCTCGCTATTCATGCTCCTCCGGTGCCGTTCGGCGCGAAGTTTCAGCTCTGCGTAGAGATCCTCGGGAACGTTCTTCAAAGTCATCGTGGCCATGATCCCCTCCCCTTTTTGTAATGCAAAATGGATGCAGAATGGAATCTGAATACGGTCGCCCGTCTGCGCAACCCCGCGCCCTGCTTAGAAAAATGGCGGGACGTGCTGCGTCGCGCCGCCGTTCTCGCTCTGCTCCTGATCTCGTGCGCGCCCGCTGCCAAGCCGTCAGATGACGCTGCCGCCGCAGACGCGGAGAGGCCGGATGCGCCGGCTCTAGAACCAGCCGAAGCCTACCGCCCGCTCGATCTCGACGCGTACGCCTCCAGGCTCCGCGAAGGCGCGGACCCCGTGCTGCTGGTGCGGGAGCTGTTCGGCAACCAGGACGTGCGCGGCGGCGAGGAGGTGCGGATCGTGGAGGAGACCGGGACGAGCATGATCGCGATCGTCACGGTTCTCAACCTGA
The DNA here is from genome assembly GCA_051005515.1 of Longimicrobiaceae bacterium. Lineage (GTDB taxonomy): Bacteria > Gemmatimonadota > Gemmatimonadetes > Longimicrobiales > Longimicrobiaceae > JBPCJG01. Next base: position 3,680 of record JBPCJG010000040.1, on the reverse strand, counting down.
TGGATGACTCGGTGCGCGATCGGCGTGTTCGCGCCACGCTGAAGCGGTCGTCCGAAAGCGAGCGCTGGCGCGTGCTGCGGGCGGGGGAGCAGTTCCGTTGCCAGCCGGGGCGCGGACAGCGGGAGTGGAGCGGGGAGCTATGTAGCTGAGGCGTCTCCCCATCCCCCGCCCCCCGGCGTCTCCAGCACCAGCCGATCCCCCGGCTCCACCCCGCACCCGTCGGTCGACGCCAGCTCGGCTTCCTCGCCCGAGGCGCGCACGACCCGCTGCCGCCCGGGTGTGCCGGCTGCGCCGCCGGCGCACCCGTACGGCAGCTCGCGCCGGTGCTGCGTCAGCAGCGAGAGCCGCAGCGGCGCGAGGAAGCAGAGCTCGCGGACGACGCCGTCGCCCCCGCTCCACTCCCCCGCGCCTCCCGAGCCGCGGCGGATCGCGCAGCGCTCGACCCGCACCGGGTAGCGGTGCTCCAGTATCTCGGGGTCGGTGATGCGCGTGTTGGTCATGTGCGTGTGCACGGCGCTCGCGCCGTGCCAGCCGGGTCCGGCGCCGCTCCCCCCGCACACGGTCTCGTAAAAACCAAAGGTGCCGTCGCCGAAGAGGGTGTTGTTCATGGTCCCCTGCGAACAGGCAGCCACGCCGAGCGCCTTGAGCAGCGTATCCACCAGCCGCTGGCTGACCTCCGTGTTGCCGCCGACGACCGCAGGAGCGAGCGCCGGGTCGTCCGGGAAGTCCGGGTTCAGCAGCCCCTCGGGGATGCGCAGTGTGACGGGGCGGAGCAGCCCCTCGTTGAGCGGGAGCGGCTCTTCGAGAAGTAGACGCAGGACGTAGAGCACCGCGCTGCGGACGATCGCCGGCGTCGCGTTCAGGTTGCTGGGGTGGACGCCGGAGGTGCCGGCGAAATCGAAGGTCGCCTGCCCGCCTGCGACGCGGATCTCGACCGCGAGCACGGAGCCGTCGTCGAGCCGCTCGCTCGCGGCGCGGACGCCGTCGCCCAGCTCCGTCAGTGCGCGGCGGGCGCCGCGGTCGGAGCGCGCCGTCAGCGCCGCCATGTAGCGCGCGACGGTGTCCACGCCGTGTTCGTCCGCGAGCGCGGCGAGCAGGCGCTCGCCGCGCCGGTTCGCCGCGAGCTGCGCGCGCAGGTCGGCGAGGTTGTCGTCCGTCGCGCGGGAGGGGTAGGGCCCGGCGTCGAGGAGCGCGCGGAGTCGCTCCCAGCGCGCTTCGCCGCCACGGACCAGGTACAGCGGCGGGACCACGACGCCCTCCTCCGCCAGCGAGCGCGCGCCCGGCGGCATCGACCCCGGCGCGGCACCGCCGATCTCGGCGTGGTGGGCGCGGTTCGCGACGTAGCCGACGAGCCGGTCGGAGCTGAAGACCGGCGTGATGGTCGTCACGTCGGGCAGGTGCGAGCCGCCGAAGGCGGGATGGTTGGTGACCGCGGTGTCGCGCGGCCCGAGCGGCAGCGCCTCGCGCACCCGGCGGACGCAGAGGCCGAGGGCGCCGAGGTGGACGGGGATGTGGGGGGCGTTCGCCACCAGCTCGCCATCGGCGTCGAGCAGCGCGCAGGAGAAGTCGAGCCGCTCCTTGACGTTGGTGGAGAGCGCGGTGCGACGGAGCTGCTCCCCCATCTCCCCCACCAGGGCCTCGAAGCGGTGGGTGAAGAGCTCCTCGACCACGGCTGCGACGGCGTCCCCCGTCCGACCAGTCGATGCCTCCGCAGTGTCCGGCGAACGGCGCAGCACCAGCGCTCCCGCGCCGTCGACCTCGGCGCTCCAGCCATCTGCGACGACGGTCGCGCTGTGCTGCTCCCAGACGAGGGCGGGCCCCTCGAGCCGCGCGCCGGGGGCGAGTCGGTCGCGGTCGCAGCTCGGCACCTCGCGCCAGCCGTCGAACCAGGCGCGAGCGGAGCCTGTCGGCTCGGCCTCGTGCCGCGTCGGTGTCGCCGCCGCATGGCACCCATCGGCTGGGGTCGAGGCGACCACCCGCAGCGACTCGACCTCCAGCGGCTTGCCTTCCGGGCGGTGTGCGTAGACGGCTTCGTAACGGTCGTCGAAAGCGTCGGCGAGCGCCATTTCGGGCTGCCAGTCGATCGCGAGAGTGGACTCCTGCCCCAGCAGGCGCAGGTTGGCGATGCGCCGGCGGATCGCAACCTCCTGGCGCGCTATCCCTTCGGCAACGACGGCGTCGGTCGCGTCCGCGTCCAGAGACGCGAAGGTCGTCGCGAGCCGGTCTCCCATCTCCCCGAGCGGTTCCAGCACCTGCCGCTGCGCGAAGCGCTCGACGCGCGCAGCGCCGATGCCGTCGGCGCTGAGGAGCCCGGCGTCCGCGGGGACGACGATGGTATCGACTCCGAGCCGCCCGGCGACGCCGCAGGCGTGCTGCGGGCCGGCGCCGCCGAAGGCCACCAGCGCGTGCTCGGCGGGGTCGTAGCCGCGCCGCAGCGAGACGGCTCGGATGGCGTCGGCCATGCGCTCGTCCGCGATCTCGAGGAACCCCGCGAGCAGGGCCTCCGGCTCCGCATCGTCCCCCCTTGCCTCCCGCAGCGCGGAGCTGATCGTATAAAGGGCGTCGCGGGCGGGCTCCGCGTTCACCGGGATGCCGAAGCGCTCCGGCGACAGACGGCCGAGAAGCAGGTTGACGTCGGTGAGGGTGAGCGGGCCCCCGGCGCCGTAGCAGGCGGGACCGGGGGAGGCGCCGGCGCTGAGGGGGCCGACGTACAGCCCCGAAACGCCGTACCCGCAGATCGAGCCGCCGCCCGCCGCCACCGTCTCGATGGCCAGGGCCGGAGCGACGATCCGCGCATCGACGACCTGGTGCTCGCTGAGGTAGTCGTGCTCGCCGGAGGCACGGGCAACGTCCGTGCTGGTGCCGCCCATGTCGAAGGTGAGCACCCGCTCGAAGCCGGAGCGACGACCGGCGAAGGCGGCGCCCACGACGCCCGCCGCCGGCCCGCTGAGCAGGCCATCCTTGGGACGGAAGTGTGGGGCCGCGGTGAGGCCGCCGGCACTGGTCATCACGTGCAGCGTGCCGTCGGGCACGGCGTCGCGGACCGCCTCGATGTACTCGCCGACGGGAGCGGCGACGTAGGCGTTCACCACGGCCGTCTCCGCGCGCGGCAGGATCCCGATCAGCGGCGCCAGCTCAGACGACAGGGAGACGTGGGTAAAGCCGGAGCGCAGCAGCAGGTCGCGGAGTTGCTCCTCGTGACCGGGGTTGCGGTAGGAGTGGAGCAGGGCGACCGCGGCGGTGCGGACGCCTTCATCGGCGAGCCGGCCGATCCTTTCGGTCATCGCGGAGTCGGCGATGTCCAGCGGCTCCAGCACCGAGCCGTCGGCAGCCAGCCGCTCCGCTACCTCGACACTGGCGGTGAAGAGCGGTGCCGGCTTCTCGATCCGCAGCGCGAACAGCTCAGGGCGCCTCTGGTCGCCGATCCTCAGCAGGTCGCCGTGCCCCCGGGTGACGAAGAGTGCCACCGGCTCACCCTGCCTTTCGAGCAGGGCATTGGTGCCGCGGGTGGTGGCGAGGCGCAGGTCGAGCGGCGGGAGGGCGTCGCCGGCGGGGGTGCCGGTGAGGAGCCGCGCGGCGAGCACCGGAGCCGGCTCCGGCGAGCGGAGCTCGAACGGAGCGCCCGGGGGTGCTCCCCCGTGCGGTCGGTCGAGGCGCAGGATGCGAGACGCGGCGTCGTA
>JBPCJG010000039.1:0-7817 GCA_051005515.1 Longimicrobiaceae bacterium | reverse complement strand
GCGTGCGCCGCCGGTGGCACACCTCGAAAAGCTGCCGGGTGCGCTCCTCCACCCCGCGCCGGTTGTCGAGCAGCATCACCGCGCTGTCCGCGGCGATCAGCGTCCGGTAGGTGTCCTCGGAGAAGTCGGCGTGCCCCGGCGTGTCGAGCAGGTTGAGCTGGCACCCGCCGTACTCGAACTGGAGCACGCTCGAGGTGACGGAGATGCCGCGCTCCTGCTCCATCTGCATCCAGTCGGAGGTGGCATGCCGAGCGGCCCGGCGCGCCTTGACGCTCCCCGCCAGGTGGATCGCCCCGCCGTAGAGGAGGAGCTTCTCCGTCAGCGTGGTCTTGCCCGCGTCGGGGTGCGAGATGATGGCAAAGGTGCGCCGGCGGGCGACCTCGCGCTCGAGGGTCGTCACTGCGGTGGAATGGCAGATCGAGGAAAGATCAAAGCTAACCAGTTGCGCCGCCGATTTCAACGAAGCCGCCAGGAGAGGACCTAACCGTCTTCGCGTTCGAGCCGCACGCCCGCCGTCCCCTCGTCCGAATACACCACCCGCACTCTCCACGGCTGGCAGCACACCGCGCAGTCCTCGACGTAGCTCTGCGTGCTCCCGCTCCCAGGATCGAGCGTCAGCTCCACGGTGGACCAGCAGTACGGGCAGGAAGCGGTGGCCGCCGTGTCGGCGTGGCGCTGCGGGGGGCGGTCTGGCGGGGACATTGCGCGCGAAAACGTCGAAAGCCTACGAGCGTGGCCCGAGCCGTGCAGCTTCCACGCCGGACTGCAACCGCGAACCCGAGGAAAGAACCGTGCAAGAGAAAGCGAAGCGGAAGGCGGAGGGCGACAACCGCCACGGCGACCAGGGCGACAAGCAGCAGCGCCGGGACGAAGAGGACGAGCGGCCGGGCGATTCCGAACCGCGCGAGCAGCGGGAGCGAGAGGGCGGCTACGGGGGGGTGGAGGAGGAGAAGGAAGAGATCGTCCCGGACGGCCAACGCTCCAGCCGGGAGAGGGACGAGTAGGCCGCCGTGATGTTCCACGCGATCAGCGAAGGCATCCGCGTGACGGCGCAGCCCGTCTACGCGCCGGCGCATTCGGAGCCGCTCGAGGGACGCTACGTCTTCGTCTACCACATCCGCATCGAGAACGTCGGCGACACCCCGGCGCAGCTCCTCTGGCGGCACTGGTACATCCACGACGCCGCCGGCGGCGACAGCGAGGTCGAGGGCGAAGGGGTGATCGGCGAGACGCCGCGCCTGGAGCCCGGCGACGTACACGAGTACCAGAGCTTCTGTGTCCTGGCCGGTCCGCACGGACACATGGAGGGCTACTACGAGTTCGCGCGTCCGGACGGGACCCGCTTCCAGGCGGCGATTCCCCGCTTCCTGCTACGGGTGCACGAGGCGTAACCCGCCCCGCGGCGGTCAACCGCCGAGGGCTGTCGGCGTGCCCAACAGTACCACGGTGGTCGAAGCAGGTCTCCACGCAGCTCCGGAAAAATAGCTGACCATGCACGTCCCAATCCAGACAGGATCGAAAGTTCTCGCGGTCATGGCACACCCGGACGATATCGAATTTCTCTGCGCGGGAACCCTGCGCCTGCTGCTGGAGCAGGGATGGGAGCTGGGCTGCGTCACTCTCAGTGGCGGTGATATGGGAGCGCCGACCGGCACCCGGGAAGCAATCCGGGCAACGCGTCTTCAGGAGGCGGAAAACGCCGCGCGCGTGCTGGGCGGCACCTATGCCTGGGTCGGACTCGACGATCTTTCCATCTGCTATTCTCCCGAGCAACTCGAGAAGGTGACCGATGTACTGCGCCGGTTTGCCCCCCACGTGGTGATCACGCACTCGCCGGAGTGTTACATCCTGGACCACGAAGAAACGGCGAAGCTGGTGCGGATGGCCTGTTTCGCCGCCGGAGTTCCCCTCTTCCCCGGCCCCACCCCGGCGACCGGCGAAGGAGTGCCGACCCTCTACTACGCCGACGCTCTGGAAGGCAAAGACAAATTCGGCCGACCGGTGGTCGGCGATTTCTGGATCGACGTAACATCCGTGTTCGACGTTCGGCAGCAGGCGCTCGCCTGCCACGCCAGCCAACGGGAGTGGCTGCATTCGCATCACGGAGCGGACGACTACCTGGAGGCGAACCGCCGGTTTGCCCGCGTGCAGGGTGACCGGTGCGGCGTGCAATATGCCGAGGGCTTTCGGCAGCATCTGGGCCATGGATATCCTCAAGCCAGCGTGCTTGGCGGTGTGCTCGAACGCTTCCTGAGACAACAGCCGGACTAATCCGAACGACCGAATCGATGCCGCGCAAGTTCAGCAAGATCGCTCCGAGTTGGTGGGACTACACTACTCTCGAGGCCGACATCATTAGTGACGCCGCAAGGCTTTCCGTCAGAGACCTCGAACAGCTCGCGCGTCCCGGTTTCCGGGTGGTGATGTACGACACGCTGGAGCAGCTGTATCTGGCCGAGGCGCTCGAGTACATCGGCGCCTGGCGGCAATCGACTGCCGACGACCCTGTGGGGATCTGCGGTCCGATCGGACCGACCGGGCAGCTCCCGCTGGTCGCGCAACTGGTCAACGACCTGGACATCTCACTCAAAGACGCACACTTCTGGGGGATGGACGAGTGGTTCCTGGATGGAAAGGAGGCGCCGGAGGATCACCCGCTCTCCTTCGCTCGCAGCAACCGCGTGCTCTGCTTCGACCGCTTACGTCCGGAGTTGGCGATGCCGGAGGTGAACCTCCACTTTCCCAAGGCGCGGCCGGGTGAGTACGAGGCGGCGTGGGACAACGTTCGTTGCGCAGTGATGCAGGGGGGGCAGGGGGAGGTGAAGCATTGGGCCTTCAACGATCCGGTGAGACGAGAGGGCAAGTACCAGGACTCTCCTCCCACTTTAGAGGAATACCGCCAGCTCGGTACCAGGATAGTGGAGCTGCATCCGCTCACCCTGATCCAGAATGCCCGGACCTCGGGGGGTGGCAACATCCCGCTGGTCCCATCTCAGGCGATCACCGTGGGACCGAAGGAGACCTGGAAGGCGGAGAGGGTATCCATCTGGCACCCAGGCCATCACGACAACCCGCTCGGCATTCGCCTCACGGCCCTGATGATTTCCAAGAACATCCCGGATTCCTCGGTTCCGATGTCGCTGCTGGCCAATCACCCGAACGTTCAGTTCAACTACTATCGGGGCGGCACCGGCACCTGTGAGACGGAGATGCATTGAGCCGCATCCACGCGAACGGCGAGCTGCTCTCGCCGGCGGAGCAGCGCCGCATCGGCCGACTCGAGCCGGTCGCGACAGGATGAGCAATCGGCGAATTGGCATACTGGCCGGCGGCAACTGGATCCTCGACCGAGTCAAGGTCATCGACTACTACCCCGAGCAGGACGGACTGGCCCGCATCCTGGAGCAATCCGAAAGCAACGGAGGATCTCCATACAACCTGCTGAAGGATCTGGCGAAGCTGAACGCCCCCTTCCCGCTCGCCGGCATCGGGCGGGTGGGGCAGGATGAGGCCGGAGATCTTGTACTAAAGGACTGCCGCGCACACGGGATCGACGTGGGGCAAATCCGGCGCACCGCGGGCGCGACTTCCTACACCGACGTCATGACGGTGAAGTCGAGCGGCAGGCGGACCTTTTTCCACCAAGCGGGCGCCAACCGCCTGCTGGAGGCCGGCGATTTTCGCCTCGCCGCCTCCCGTGCCAAGGTCTTTCACCTTGGCTACCTGCTTCTGCTCGACCGGCTGGACGAGGTGAAAACCGATGGATTGACCGGAGCCGCGAGGTTGTTTCGGGAGGCGCAACGCCTGGGGTTCAAGACCTCCGCCGATGTGGTGAGCGAAAACAGCGATCGCGCTCCTGCTGTCATCAATCCGTCGCTTCCGGCAATCAACTATCTCTTCATAAACGACTTCGAGGCGGAACGGATTGCCGGCGTTTTCATCCGTCGCGGCGAAGATGCTGACTGGGAGGGGCTCTCCAGCGCCGCGCAGATGCTGATCGACCGGGGGGTCAACGATCTCGCCTGCATTCACTGTCCTGCTGGTGCGCTGGCCCGAACCGGCTCCGGCCGCGAGATCCGCCAAGCCAGCGTCGACCTTCCCGCGGAAAAGGTGGTAGGAACCGTCGGCGCGGGAGACGCATTCGCCGCCGGCGTGATCTTCGGCTTGCATGAGGAATGGGAGCTCGAGGCATCGCTCCGACTCGGCGTCTGCGCCGCGGCCTCCTCCGTCTGTCACCCCGCCAGCTCGCAAGGTGTTCTGTCCTGGCGGGACTGCCTGCAGCTCGGTGAAAGCTTCGGCTTCCTGGAACCGACGTAGCTGCGCCCCGCGGCGGTCAGCCGCCGCGGGCCAGCCGGATGCCGCGCTCCTGCCGGTAATCCTGCTCCGCTTCGCGCAGCGCCTCCCATCCCCGCAGGTCGCGCTCGGCCACCAACTCGCGCGGGATGCGCGCGGTGGGCCAGGGGGCCCCGGCCGCATCCGCGGCGTAGGGGTGCAGCTCGAGCGTCGCCTGTACGATCGCGCGGGCGACCACGGAGCGCTCCCTCGGGCGTAGCGAGGCCAGCTCATCGAGCACCTGCAGGGGGAGGCTCTTGAAGAGGTCCGCCATGAAGGTGGCATACTCGGTGGCCCGCTCACCCCGCGGGGCGTCCGCGGCCTGGAGCAGCCCGTGGAGCGCCTCCTCGTCGTCGTCGGCAGCGCGGTCGATCAGGATCGCCGCGAGCTCCGTCCAGCGGTCCGGCGCGTCGGGCGGGGCGATCGCCAGCTCTTCCTCGAGCCGGGCGAGCAGATCATCCGTAGGCAGCTCCTCGACCGAGTACCAGTACCTGCTCCGCTTCGGCCCCTTGCTGTCGTCCCACCCGCTCGGCTTCCTGCGCAGTGAGTCCTGCAGCACGGGCTTGGTGGGCTCGCCCTGGATCACCACCTCGGTCCCGATCTGGACACTGTGGAAGAGCCGCTGCGCGTCGGCGTTGGAGAGACGGATGCAGCCGTGGGAAATGCGCTCGCCGAGCAGCTCCGGCTTGTTGGTTCCGTGGATCGCGAGCCCCTGGCCGATGTAGACCGCCGCCGCGCCGAGTCCGCCGGGGAAGAGCCGCTTGGGGCTGTCCTGCGGCGGGATCGGCAGGTTGTTCTCGATGAAATACCAGTCGGGAGCGCGCCAGACGGGGACCTCTTCCTTGTACTGCACGTTGAAGGTGCCGTTCGGCGTGTCGAAGTCCCACGCGTCGTCGTCCCCCTCCAGCCGCAGACCCGTACCCGTGCCCACGGGGGCAGACCAGAGGATCTGGTCACCCTTGACGAAGTACAGCTCGTTGACCCCCACGTCGATGACCACGGCGAAGTGGTCGCGAGCGAGCGCCGCGGATCTGACATACAATTCCCGCTCCAGCGGCGGAGATGCCGCATCGCCGGAAGCGGATTGCGCCGCCGCCGTTCCCGAGCCGGCGCCGACGGCCAGCGTCGCGAGCAGGGGGAGCAGCGTCCGGCGGGCGAACGAATATGGGTGCATTGCGAGTATTGCGAGTCGAGTTTGGATGGTACGTTGCTGGAGTTGATATCCGCGGCGGGTACGCCAGGTTCCCACGCGCGCCCACGGGTGGCCGCGACCACGCGGCCACCCGTGAGTTGAAGCGATGCCGCTACCGTCCCACCTGGCGGCGGGCCTGCTCGCGGTACGCCTCACTGGCGTAGATCGCGACCTCCACGCGCCGGTTCTGCTGGCGACCTACGTCGCTTGCGTTCGACGCCACCGGCTCGCTTTCGCCCCGCCCCTGCGTGTCGACCCGCGAGCGGGCGACCCCGAGCGACGCGAGGTAGCTCGCCGCCGCCTGGGCCCGGCGCTGCGACAAAGCGTAGTTGTAGCTGTCGGTCCCTACCGCGTCGGTGTGCCCGACGATCAGCACCTCGCTCCCCGGATATTCCTGCAGGCTGGCCGCCAGCTCGCGCAGGTTGGCGCGGCCGTTCGGCTGGAGCTGGTCGGAGTCGAAGGGGAAGAGGATGCCCGAGTCGAAAGTGACCTGGATCCCCTCGCCGACGCGCTCTACGCGTCCGTTCGGCATTTCCTGGCTCAATTCCGTCGCCTGCTTGTCCATCTGCCGGCCGATCAGGGCGCCCGCGGCGCCGCCGACGACGGCCCCGAGGATCGCGCCCTTGGTGGTGCCGAGCCCGGTGTTGTTGCCGATCACGCCGCCGGCCACGCCTCCGGCGGCCGCGCCGATCACGGCGCCGCGCTCGGTCTTGTTGGTTTCCTGCAGGGTGGCGCATCCGGCGATTCCTGCGGTGCCGAACGCGAGCAGCGCGACGGCGGCGGTTCTCGTACGAAGCGTTGTATTCATGGTATCCGTCCTCTTCTGGTTCTCGTGGGTGTGAGCGAAACCCTTGCTGCGTAGCCTCGTAAGGCAAGGCGGGTGCCCGATCGGAGGAAGTGGGCCGTCGCTGACGACAACCCGCGCCAACGCTGCATCATCCGCTCGTGGAGGAGGGCATGAACGGAGGGGGTGATCGGAAGATGGAGCGGCGTAATGTCACCTGATTGGGACATTTGCGACGGGGTTGCTCGCGGCCGGCGCGGACACCTATGCTTGCAGGAGTTCTGGAGCTACACCATCCGATAACGCGATGAACGGTCTGGAAGGGCTGCTGGCGGGTCGCACGCTCGCGGATCGGTACCGCGTCGAGGCGGTGATCGGCCGTGGCGGGATGGGCGCCGTCTACCGCGCCACCGACCTGCGGCTCGGGCGGCCGGTGGCGGTCAAAGTCATCTCGGTACCGGCGCCGGTGCTGACGGCGCAGCCCTCGCTTCGCCAGCGCTTCCACCGGGAAGCCCGCGCCGCCGCGGGGATCCGCCACCCGAACGTGGTGGCGGTCTACGACTTCGGGACGGACGATGCCCTGGGCCTCGACTACCTGGTGATGGAATTGCTGCGCGGCGAGGATCTGGCCGCGCGCCTCGCGCGCGGGTCGGTGCCCTCACCCGCGGCTTCCCTCGCCCTCCTGGAAGGCGCGGCGCGGGGGATCGGCGCCGGCCACCGCGCCGGGTTGATCCACCGCGACGTCAAGCCCGGCAACCTCTTCCTGGAGCCGGGGGAGCGGCAGGGGGAAACGGAAGTGCGGGTGCTCGATTTCGGCATCGTGGAGCTGACCGCCGACGAGGACGCGACGGAGCTGACCGGCTTCGGGACTCCGCCTTACTCCCCCGCGTACGCCTCGCCGGAGCAGCTCCGCGGCGACCGCCGCCTCACCCCCGCGAGCGACGTCTTCAGTCTCGGCGCGGTCGGCTTCCACCTGCTCGCGGGCGAGCGCGCCTTCCGCTCCGCCGACCCAGGGCGGATGGCGGCGGAACTTTCCACCTCGCTCGCCTCGCTGTACGCGCGCACGCCGCTGCTCACCCCTGCGGTGCGGGCGACGCTCGCCCGAGCTCTCGCCCCGGACCCCGCCGCCCGATTTCACGACGGCGGCGCCTTTGCCGCGGCGCTCGCGGCCGCGGAGCGCGGCGAGGCTCCCGCTCCCGCGGTGTGGACGGGCGAACAAACCGTGCTGCAGGCCGGCGCGCAGGGTCACGAAGAGGACCGCACGCAGCTCCTGGAGCCGGACGCGGAGCGACCCGGAGCACGCCGCGAGGATCCGCTCTGGCAGCCGTCCCCACCCGCCTCGTCCAGCGCGCCGCTGGAAATCCGGGTGGAGCGCCGCAGGGGCTTCCGCCACGTCGTGCGGCGCACCTGGGATTTCTTCATTCTGGGGGTGTCGCTCGCGCTCGGAATCGGATCGTGGACGCTGGCGATCCACGGCCTGCTGGTCGGCGATCCGTGGCAGCTCTACTC
>JBPCJG010000038.1:0-29819 GCA_051005515.1 Longimicrobiaceae bacterium | reverse complement strand
TGAAGATGGCGATCGCGCGCGCTCTGCTCAGCTCGGACGAGGACCTGCGCCCTACGCTGCGCTCCGAATCGCTGCTCACCCGCGACTCGCGCAAGGTGGAGCGGAAGAAGCCGGGAAGGCCCAAGGCACGGAAACGCTTCCAATTCTCAAAACGGTAAAAATGCTCCAGCTCGGCGTTGCTGCTCGTCGAGCGAGCCTGCGGCGTACGGTAGTACGCCTCGGTCCGCTCTCCTCACGCGCCTTGATCTGGAACATTTTTCCTCGTTTTGACCGCCCTGCCGGCTAGGAATCGAAGCAAGAGTACGCATTCACTCACCTCGCCCGACGCTCCACCGGGTGCCGCGATACGCGGTCGGCCGGAGCGGATGACGGCGGGGGACGACTCAACCCGGAACCTACACAGCATGCCGCAGCCCCAGATTCAGGACCTGCTCGAAGCCGGAGTCCACTTCGGCCACCAGACCAGCCGTTGGAACCCGAAGATGCGCCGTTTCATCTTCGCGGAGCGCAACGGCATCTACATCATCGACCTGAAGAAGACGCTCCGTCAGCTCGAGCTCGCAGAGGAGCTCGTCAGGCAGGTCATCTCCAGCGGCAACCGAGTGCTCTTCGTCTGCACCAAGAAGCAGCTCCGCGGCATCCTGCAGAGCGAAGCCGAGTGGGCGAACTCGTTCTACGTCACCGAGCGCTGGCTCGGCGGAATGCTCACCAACTTCAACACGATCAAGAAGCAGATCCGCCGCCTCCGCGAGCTGGAGCGCGGGCAGGAGGAGGGCGCCTTCGAGTTCTACACCAAGAAGGAACGGCTCATGCTCGACCGGGAGCGCGAGCGGCTGGAAAAATACCTGTCCGGCGTGAAGGATATGGCCCGCCTCCCCGGCGCCCTGTTCGTGGTCGACGCGAAGCGCGAGCGCATCGCGGTCAAGGAAGCGAACAAGCTCGGCATTCCGGTGATCGCCATCGCCGATACCAACGCGGATCCGGACCTGCTCACCGTCCCCATCGCCGGCAACGACGACGCGATCCGTTCCGTCAGCGTGATCAGCCACGCGATCGCGGAGGCGATTCGTGAAGCGCGAGCCGCGATGCCGGCCGACGAGCGGCGGCGTTCCGACGAGGCCGAGGTCACCACCTATTCGACGGAAACTGGCGCCGCAGCTCCCGCCGACGACGACCGTGGGGGAGGCAAGCGCAAACCACGCCGCAAGCGCCGGCCGCGGCCGGAGGTGATCGCGACCATACGCTCCGGTGAAGAGGCCGCGGAAGAGTAGCCCTCGCGCCGAAGGATCGCACCGTTTACGGGGCCACCGGCTGCGACCGGCTGGCCCCGTCGTTTACCCGCCAGACAGAGAGAGAAAGCAACATGGCAATCGATACCGGACCGAACATCTCCGCAGGGGCAGTCAAGGAGCTGCGCGACCGCACCGGCGCGGGGATGATGGAGTGCAAGAATGCGCTGCGCGAAGCGAATGGCGAGATGGAGGCGGCGATCGATCTGCTGCGTGCGCGGGGGGCGGCGAAGGCCGCGAAGCGCGCCGGGCGGGAAGCTACCGAAGGCGTGATCGGCAGCTATGTCCACCTTGGCGGCAAGATCGGAGTGTTGGTCGAGGTCGCCTGCGAAACCGATTTCGTGGCCAAGAACGAAGCCTTCCAGAAGCTGGCGCGCGAGCTGGCGATGCATATCGCCGCGGCGAGCCCGGTGTCGGTCAGCCGTGAAGACGTCCCGGAGGAGGTCGTCGAGCGTGAGCGCGGGGTCTTCCGAGAGCAGATGAAAGATTCGGACAAGCCGGAGGCGATCCGCGCAAGGATCATCGCCGGGAAGCTGGAAAAGTTCTACGCCGAAGCCGCGCTGCTGGAGCAGCCGTTTCTGATCGACCCGGAAAGCAAGCAGACCGTCGGCGAACGGGTCACCGAGGTTTCCGGGCAGACCGGCGAAAAGATCGAGATTCGCCGCTTCGTGCGCTACGCGCTCGGCGAGTGAGCGGATGGAGCGAGGAGGACGCGTCGGACTCGGATCTGAAGTACCGGCGCGTCCTCCTCAAGATCTCCGGAGAAGCACTCGCCGGAGAGCAGCGCCACGGGATCTACACTCCCGCGGTGGACGCCATCACCGACGAGATCCGCACCGTACACAGGATGGGAGTGACCCTCGGGCTGGTGATCGGGGGCGGGAACATCGTGCGCGGCACGGTCGCCAGCGAGCGCGGCATGGACCGTGTTTCGGCGGACTACATGGGGATGCTCGCCACCATCATCAACGCTCTCGCGCTGCAGGACCTGCTCGAGCGCAAGGGGGTGGAGACGCGCGTGCTCACCGCCATCCGCATGGAGCAGCTCGCGGAGCCCTACATCCGCCGAAGGGCGCTGCGCCATCTCGAGAAAGGCAGGGTGGTGATCTTTGCGGGGGGGACGGGAAACCCCTACTTCTCCACCGACAGTGCAGCGGTGCTGAGGGGGATGGAGATGGATGCGGACGTGATCATCAAGGCGACCAAGGTCGAGGGAGTGTACAGCGCCGACCCCATGACCGACAGCAGCGCGGAGTTCATCGCGGAGATCTCACTGCGGGATGCGCTGAAGCGCGAGCTCGGCGTGATGGACGCGGCCGCCATCTCCCTCTGCAAGGACAACGACGTTCCGATCATCGTGCTCGGCATGCAGACCCCCGGCAGCGTGGCCCGCGCCGTAACCGGAGAGCGGGTGGGGACGCTGGTCCATCCCTGAAAGCCATCGAACTCCGAACCTGAGCCCGGCTCACCTCCCCAACAAACCCGAACCCACTCCATGGCAGAGATCAACGCAGCGCGCACCCGCATGGAGGGCGCACTGGAAGCCCTCAGACGAGACTTCGCCACCGTACGCACCGGCAAGGCGTCACCCGCGCTGCTCGACTCCGTTCGAGTGGAGGCGTACGGCTCGCCGATGCCGTTGAACCAGGTGGCGACAGTGGGCGCCCCGGAGCCCCGGATGCTCACCGTGCAGCCGTGGGACAAGTCACTGCTGGCCACGGTCGAACGGGCGATCCAGGCAGCGGATCTGGGACTGAATCCGTCGAACGACGGCAACGTGATCCGCATCCCCATCCCCCCGCTCACGGAAGAGCGCCGCAGGGATTTCGTCCGTCAGCTCCACCGCATGGCAGAAGACGCCAGGGTGTCGATCCGCGCCGCGCGCAAGGACGCGAACGACGCCATCAAGGTGAGCCAGAAGGAGGGGGAGATCTCGGACGACGAGGCGCACCGCGAGCAGGACGAGGTGCAGAAGCTCACGGACGATTACACCGGGCGCGTCGATGAGCTGATGAAGCACAAGGAAGCGGAGGTCATGGAGGTCTGACCGCCGCAAGGCAGTCACTTCCGCGGCTTTGACACCGCCTCCGTCCGCACCCATCTTCGCTGGATGAACTCCGATCTCCTGCTGCGCGAGATCCGTCTGTGCGGAGACGTGCCGCGGCACGTCTCCATCATCATGGACGGCAACGGGCGTTGGGCCTGCGAACGCGGCAGGCCGCGCGAGTTCGGCCACCGCGCGGGGATGCGCGCCGTGCGGGAAGCCGTCGAGGGCGCGATCGAGAGCGGCGTGGAGGTATTGACGCTGTTTGCGTTTTCGCAGGAGAACTGGCACCGGCCGGATGGCGAGGTCGCCGCGCTGATGGCACTCCTGGAGCTGTACGTCCGGCGTGAGCGGCGGGAGCTCCGGGAGAAGGACATCGAGGTGCGGGTGATCGGTGATCTCGACCGGCTCGCCCCGCGCACCCGGGCCGCCCTGCGGGGGATCGTGGAGCACACCCGGGGGGGGATGGCGCTGTGCCTGAACCTGGCAGTCAGCTACGGCTCCCGCAGCGAGATCGTCCGCGCCGCTCGCCGCCTCGCCGAGCGGGTGCGGGCGGGGACGCTGCTCCCGGAAGAGATCGACGAAGCGCGCTTCGCCGGGGAGCTGTACACTGCCGACGATCCCGACCCGGATCTTCTCATCCGCACGTCGGGAGAGGCCCGCATCTCCAACTTCATGCTCTGGCAGCTCGCCTACACCGAGCTGCACCTTTCCGCTGTGCTCTGGCCCGATTTCACCCGCGAGCACCTTTACGCCGCCATCTGCGACTATCAGCGGCGCGAGCGCCGCTTCGGCCGCGTCACGGCTACCTGAGGCGCGGTGGCCGTTCCCGAAACAATCCAGCGGGTGGCGGTGGCGCTCGTCGCCATTCCCGTGGTCGCGGGTGCCGCGTACCTCGGCGGCTGGGCCCTCGCTGCGATGGTGGCCGCGATGGCCCTCATCGCCGCGGGCGAATTCTACCGGATGTGCGAGGCCAAAGGTCGCCACCCGCTGTCGGGGCTCGGAATTCCGGCGGCGGCGGCGCTGGTCCTGCTCGCCGCGGTGCGACCGGAGCTGGGGCCCGGTGCTTCCGGGGAAACGGTGGCGGTCGCGCTCCTGCTGCTCGCGGCGACCGCCGCGGCGATCTGGGCGCGTGGCGTCGAAGGAGACCCGCTGGTCGCCATCGGCACCACGGTGTTCGGCGCCCTTTACACCGGGGCGCTGCTCGGGTACGCGGTATATCTGCGGCATCTTCCGGAGGTCGCCGGCGCCTGGCACGGCGCGGCGCTGCTCTTCGTGCCCTTGCTGCTCACCTGGACCAACGACACCTTCGCCTACTTCGTGGGCCGCGCCTTCGGAGCGCACAAGCTGATTCCCTCCGTCAGCCCGGGGAAAACTGTCGAAGGTGCGGTGGGGGGGCTGCTCGGAACCATCGCGGTGGCGGTCGCCTACGCAGCCTGGCTCGCCGGTTTCCCCACGTACGGCATGGAGGTGGGGGACGCGATCGTGCTGGGCGTCCTGATTTCGCTGGCGGCGCAGGTGGGGGACCTCGTGGAGTCGCTGCTCAAGCGCGACGCCGGCGTCAAGGATTCCGGCTTTCTGTTCCCCGGACACGGGGGCGCCCTGGACCGAGTCGATTCCCTGCTCTTCACCCTCCCTGTAGCGTACATGTACCTCCGCTGGGCGGTGGGCGCGCACCCGTGAGCCGGATCGGGGTCGCGATCCTCGGCGCCACCGGGTCGGTGGGCCGGACCGCCCTGGAAGTCGTATCCCGCCTCTCGGATCGCTTCCGGGTGGTGGCGATAACGGCGCACCGCAACGGCGCGGAGCTGGCGGACCTCGCGCGGCGGTATCGGCCGGAGCTGGTGGTGCTCGCGGATGGATGCGCCCCGCCGGAGGTGCCGGCGGGGAGCCGGGCGGCGGCCGGCCGCGAGGCGCTGCTGGAAGCGGCCGCGCACCCCGGCGCCGACATCGTGCTCAACGCGCTGGTAGGCGCCGCGGGGCTCGAGCCGACGCTGGTGGCACTCGAAGCGGGCAGGCGGGTGGCGCTGGCGAACAAGGAGTCGCTGGTCTGCGGCGGTCCGCTCGTGGTGCGCGCCGCCGAACGCGGCGGTGGCGAGCTGCTGCCCGTCGACAGCGAGCACTCCGCCGTCCTGCAGTGTCTCGCGGGCGCCGGCGACGCGCACGTCCAACGGATCGTGCTGACCGCCTCGGGAGGACCCTTCCGGGAATGGTCGCGCGAGCAGCTCGAGCGGGCGACGCGGGAGGACGCGCTGCGCCACCCCACCTGGGAGATGGGCTCCAAGATCACGATCGACTCCGCCACCCTCGCGAACAAAGCGCTAGAAGTGATCGAGGCGCACCACCTTTTCGGGCTTCCCTACGGACGGATCGAAGCGGTGGTCCACCCGCAGTCCATCATCCATTCGCTGGTCGAGTTCGCCGACGGTTCCGTGATCGCGCAGTTGGGCTTCCCGACCATGGAGCTGCCGATCCAGTACGCACTCACCTATCCGGAGCGCGTGGCTCGGGGCGGGTGCAGGCGGTGGGATCCTCTCGAGACGGAGCCGCTCACTTTCGAGCCGGTGCGTAAAGATGCCTTCCCCATGTTCGGGATGGGGATCGAAGCCGGACGCCGGGGCGGAACGGCGCCGGCGGTGTACAACGCGGCGAACGAGGTTGCGGTCGACGCCTTCCTGGGCGAGCGGATCCGCTTCGCCGGGATTTCCGCGGCTACCGCGGCCGCGTTGGACGCGTGGGACGGAGGCGCGGCGGAGTCGCTGGAATCCGTCAACGCCGCCGACGCACGGGCGAGACGCGCGGCCGAAGACCACATCCGGGAGCACCAGTGCTGACGTTCTTTGCGACGATCTTCGTCCTTTCGATACTGATCTTCGTCCACGAGCTGGGACATTTCCTGGCGGCGAAGTCGGTAGATATCGAAGTGCCTCGTTTCTCGCTGGGTCTCGGTCCCAGGGTGGCGGGCTTTCGCATCGGTGAGACCGATTTCGTGCTGTCCGCGATCCCCCTCGGTGGCTATGTGAAGCTCGCCGGGATGGAGGACGACGAGGCGATGGAGGTGCTGGAAGGCGGCGGCGCGGAGCCGCGGGAACCGACCGGCCGCGAGTTCGACGCGAAGCCGCTCTGGGCGCGGGTGTGGGTGATCTCCGCCGGCGTGCTGATGAACTTCCTCTTCGCCTTTCTGGTGTTCGCCGGCGCGTCCCTGCTCTACGGCGAGCGCATCAACCCGCTCGATCGCCTAGCTCGCCCGGAAGCCGAGCTGCTGACGCAGGCGACGCGCCCACTGCTCGGTGTTCCAGAAGGTTCCCGTGTCGTCGGCGTGAACGGCAAGGCGGTTGCGAACTGGACGGAGTTGATCGATACGCTGCTGTCATTGCCCGCGGGAGACGCGACTCTGTCCTTTGCGGGGGGGCGCTCGGTAGTCCTCCCGCTTCCGGCGTCCGACTCGGCCCGTTTTCTGGTGCTGCGGGCGCTGCAACCCGTGCAGCCGCCGGTGATCGGCTTCGTAGACCAACCGTCTCCCGCATCGCGGGCCGGGTTGACCCGTGGGGACAGCCTGCTTTCGGTGGGGGGCAGGCCGATAGCTACCTGGCAGGAGTTCGTGCGAACAGTCCGGCCCAGCGCCGGGACCGCTGTCGACCTGGTCGTCGTCCGTGACGGTGAGCGCATACCGCTCACCGTGACCCCCGCACGTTCGCTCGACACCCTTCCCTCGGGAAAAATTGTCGCCGTCGGCCGTCTCGGGGTAGCTCCGCAGCCGCCGCTCGCCTACCGGCCCCTCGGCGTGGCGGAGTCGGTGGCTCGGGGAGCAGAGGCAACCTGGGGTACGACAGTGCTGATCCTGGACTTTCTGAAGGGGCTCGTGAGCGGCGCCGAATCGCCGCGGAGCGTCGGCAGCATTCTCACCATCGGCCAGATCTCTGGTGAAACGGCCCGCATGGGGATGGACGCCTTTCTGGGGTTCATGGCGCTCTTCTCGGTCAACCTGGCCGTGCTGAACCTGCTCCCGATCCCCATACTCGACGGCGGCCAGCTCATGTTCATGGTGGTGGAGGCGGTGCGGGGGCGGCCGCTCTCCCTGGAGCAGCGGATGCGGCTCTCGCAGGTCGGTCTCTTCGTGATCGTCGGGTTGATGATCTGGGCGTTGACCAACGATGTGCTCCGCTTGTTCGGCGTCTGAGGCGTCAAGACTGTACGGCCGCGGGTGATCGGGTTATGTTATCAAGTTGTGGATGAAACGCCTGAAGCGGGCGAGTGCCCGTTCCGGGAACGCCAAATCAGCTACGAGACAGCGATGAATCGCAAGAACCTCGAGCACATCGAGCGCCGGCTGCTACGGGAACGCGACCGGGTCCTGCGCTCCCTCGGCAGGTTTCAGGAGCAGGCGACGCTGAACCGCGACGCGGCCGACTCCGATCTGTCCAGCTATTCGTTCCACATGGCGGACCAGGGGACGGACGCGATGGAACGGGAAAAAAGCTTCCTCTTCGCGAGCAAGGAAGGCCGCTATCTGTACCGCGTCGAAGAGGCGCTGCGCCGGCTCTACAAGGATCCGGAAAGCTTCGGCGTCTGCCACGGCTGTGAGGAGGCGATTCCCTTCGACCGGCTGGACGCCCTTCCGCACGCGCGCTACTGCCTGTCGTGCAAACTGGCGGAGGAGAACGCCGCGTAGTCAGCGCCGGCCGCGGCGAGCAGTTGGTCCCGGGCAGCAGCCACGGCGATGGTTTCCCGGGCGGCGATGGGCGGCGGTCCGCCGCTGTCCGCCGCGGCATGGAAGCGGCGCACCAGCTCCCGTAATCCCGGATAAGCCGGTTCCCGGCGCAGAGCACGCTTCCCGAGATTCTGCGCGGCAGCAGTGAAGAACAGCGCCGAGTGGTGGAAGGGGCGCAGAAGCTTCCGCGTCCGCGAAACGGTCCCCGACTCGACGACGCAGAAGCCGTGCTCGATGTCGGATGCGGAGCTGGCGCTTTCCTCGCGACCCAACGCCCAGGACGGCCTCTGGTCGGCATCGACATCTCGCTCGAGTGGCTGGTGGTGGCCCGCCGATTCCTCTCGGCGGCCGGCGTTACCCTCGATCTCGCCGCCGCTCACGCGGAAACGCTCCCACTCCGCGACCGCGCCACCGATGCGATAGTTGCGCTCGACGTCATCGAGCACGTGGGGGATCAAGAGGCGACCCTGCGGGAGGTCGATCGCGTGCTGGCTCCGGGCGGCACGTTTGCCGCGGCGACGCCCCACCGCTTCTCGCTTGCGGCGGAGCCCCACGTCGGCGTCTTTGGTGCCGGCTGGCTTCCTCGCCGCTGGCAGCCGGGGTATGTACGCAGGCGCACTGGAAGGCGGTACGATTTCGTCCGTCTGCTCTCGCACGCAGAAGCTACACCGCATGCTGCGGCGCCAGACGACGTTGCGTGCGGAACTCGAACCCGCCACCATCTCCGAGGTCGAAATTCGAGACTTCGGCGCGCGGCGCAGGTTGCTCGCCCAGGGCTTACGTTGGCTTGCTACGGCTCCGCGTCTTCCGGGTAGCTGCGCAATGCGTCGGCCCTTTTTCCGCCTGGTCACGGAAAAACCCTCCGCCAGCGCGTGAACGCTCGTCTTGCCTCCGATCCTCCCCGGCGAAGCAGGCGCGCTCGCCGCGCCGCGAAAACCTGGCTGCTGAGCGCGCTCTTCGCCGCGGGAGCCTTCCTCGCAGTGGAATCTGACGACCTCACCTTCCGGATCAGCATGGCCACGGCGTACACCGCGCTGGCGCTGCTCGGCCTCTCGCTGACGATGGGCCCCTACAACGTGCTCCGGGGGCGCCCCAACCCCGTCAGCACCCATCGACGCCGGGACATCGGGATCCTCGCCGCGGGCTACGCGTGGCTTCATACGGTGGCCGGGTTCCAGGTCCATTTCCGCGGCAGGATCCGGTTCTACGTTCTCGATCCCGCGGACAACGCTCTGCGGCTCGACCCGTTCGGATTTGCGAACTACGCGGGGTTGGCTGCGCTGCTCGTCGTCAGCGCGCTGCTGGTTCTCTCGAACGATTTCTCACTGCGCACGCTGGGAACGGCGCGTTGGAAGCGCCTGCAGCGGTGCAACTACGCGGCACTCGGGCTGCTGGTCGGGCACGGAGCGCTCTATCAGCTGATCGAGAAACGCTCAGCGGCGTGGGTGGCCGCGTTTCTACTTTGCGTCGTGCTGATCGTGGCGCTTCAAAGTGCAGGATTCCGTCGCCGGCGAGCAGCGCACAGGGGGTAGAATCGGAGTCGCCGCGTCATGCGGGCGTCCCGTGGGCGAAGCGGTTGTACACTGTTCCGATCAGGCGACCCAGCCCGTAGCCGACCACGAAGGCGTAGACGAAGCCGATCAGGCTTCCCCCGAAGGTGACGCTGTACCCGGGGAAGTAGACGCGAAGCAGCCCGAGGTGGGCGCCGACGTGCTCGCCGCCGCGCAAGACGAGGATCATGGTCGCCACGAAGAGGCCTATCCCGCAGAGCAGCCCCCCGGCGATCCCCCACGCGCGCGCGTTGAGGCGGAGAACCGTGTTCTGCAGCAGCTGCTGATCTGTACTCATGATCGAGCCCGGGCGCGGTTAGATGTGGTCGAGGAAGTCGCGTGTCGCGTGCAGCTCGGCGCGAGTGCGCAGGTACCAGATGGTGCAGGCGAGGGCGAGGTTGCGACAGAACGCGGTGAACCAGCCGCCTACGAAGCCCACCAACAGCCCCCACGCGCCGCCCACGAATGCTCCCTGCCAGGAAAGTGTGTAGCCGTAGAAATACTCAGCCAGCAGACTCAGGAAGCCGGGGCGGGCGTCGGGCGGATAGAGGAGCAGAACCGCGGTTGCCAGAAAGACGATCAGCGCTACGGCGCTGCCGGTGGCGATCCCGAAGGCACGCTTGTGTACGGGCGCGAAGGCGAGAGCGAGTCGTCGTTCCTGGACCTCGGCCCGCGGGTCAGCGTGAGTAGACATGGAGCCTGCGCGGGAGTTCAAGCACGGGCCAGCGCGACGATCGACCGGCCCAAGGGGAGCGACCATCCCCGCTGAACCGCCCGGGCGTCGCAGCGGAGCCAGGCGCGTTTCACGCGCTCGGCAGCGGCGGCTGCGTTCCCGCTCCGGGCCAGGATGCCGTGGTAGCGTGCACCGTCGCGGTGGTGCGCGCGCAGCTCGCGCGGAATTTCCGCCAAACCGAGCACGGCGTTGATGCGGCTCAGCCGCACCACCCGGTAACCGGCCTCGACCATCTCCCTACGCAGGGTGTCGGGCTCGCAGCGTCTGAAGTTGACGTCCGCGTCGTCGGGAGTCCGCGGAAAGGCCAGGGCGTTGGTGCGAACGAAGAGGTACCCGCCGGGTCGAAGTACCCGGTGCATCTCGGCCAGAGCGATCCGGTCACCGCCGCCGAGCGGAAGGTGCTGGAGCATGTTCAGCGTGATCACCAGGTCTACGCTCTGGTCGGCGAGCGGAAGGTTCAACGCGGAGGTACGCAGCAACCGCCTGAGGCCGGCATTCCGGGCTGCGTCGAGGCCCTCGGGTGCGAGATCCACTCCGATGGGGGTCCATCCCCGGCGAGCAGCCAGAAACCAGCTCATCGTCTGTCCTGATCCGCAGCCCACATCCAGCAAGATCCCCTCCGGAGGGAGCTCAGCCAGGTCTATGAGCATCGCGGCGACTTCCCGCATCCCTGCCTTCCACCAGCCACGCCCTTCCAGCGCTCTCATGCGCGCGTAGTATTCGGGAGTAAAGATTCTCGGGGCGCTCATCCGGCCTTGACTCCGCCAGCCTCGAGCAGGGGTGCGATGGCGGTCAACGCGCTGCGGAAGATCGCAACGCGGCGCGCGGCGGTGTAGAGGGCGCCGGCCCGACTCGCCGCCGGGCCCAACCGCGCGGACTCGCTGGGGAGCAGCACCGCCGCTTCGGTGCTGACCCTTCCGAAACCCGCCCGCCGCAAGGCTGATCGCAGTTCGCATGCGGAAAGCGGCCGGTGAAAGAGATCGCGCGCCCCCGCTCGCCAGCGAACGTAGCGGTCGGCCCAACGGCGCGGCACGAAGCCGACCCCCCACACTCCCACGTGGGGTTCGGCGAGGAGCGTATACCGGTTGACGGTACGGGTCCGCAGCACTCCGCCGGGCCGCAGCACCCGGTACCCTTCGGAGAGCACGCGCTCGGCGTCTGCGCAGTGTTCGAGGAGACCGAGAGAGAGAACGCGCGCGAACTTTTTCCGCGGCAAAGGGAAGCTGCTCCGCGCAGCAGCACACCAGCGGTACACAGAGACCGGCCTCTCGCAGCCGCGTTTGCGCGACCACCAGCCAGCGCAGAGCCACGTCCACGGCGATAACCGGGATACCTCGCCGCGCTGCCGTTACCGCCAGATCCGCCGTGCCGCACCCCTCGTCGAGGAAGATTTCGTCGGTGCGGTGATCGCCCCCTTCTGTATGCAGATCCAGCCACTCGGCGGAGCGCTGCTCGGCGGCGAGCGCGTGCTCGACGAACCGCTCGGCCCGTCGCCGCGGGGTTCCGGGAGTGATCTCCCAATAGCAACGGACGGCATCCTCGAAGCCGAGTCCCGCCGTGAGGCGCTCCAGCCGCAGCGCTTTGGCGCGGTCGTCGTCGAAGGAAAGCCACGGGTCGGGCGCCACGCGGAGGTCCGGGATCCCCGCCACCAAGGGATAGAAGGCCGCGCAGCGCAGACAGCTGTATCCGACGGCCCCGTCGTCCAGCCCGCTCCGGCAGCGGGGACACACCAGATGCAACGCAGGTGGAGCTGAGATCATGGTCGGTGGGCCCCGCGTCCCTTCCCGTGGTCGGGTGGGTTCCAGAACCCGGATGCGGGTGGACGGGGACCTGGCGGCCACGTCCTGATGCCGATCGCCTCCTGTGCACTGGCGTCGTCGGAAGGCAGAGGTCCGCCGAACAGCGTGTAGACCAGCGAGCCGACGATCACCGACACACCGTTCAGCACGTAGTAGAGCAGGTGTAGGGGGATCGCGGCCGCCGCGAAGAGCACACCTCGCTCGCGACGCAGAAAGGCGTAGAAGGCGCGGTTCAGGAACACTACCACCGCGGGGGCGCCGACAGCAACCAGCAGCGGCGGCGTCATCCAGAGTGCTATCGCGGCTGCTACGCTCAGCAGCGCGGCGCCGATCAGCGCGGTGCACCACCTGTCCGTCGCCCGCACGTTGAGGGTGGCTGAAGCTGCGGCCGCGCCCTCCTGCAAGAGGAGCTGCATCCAGGGCACTCCCCTGTCCTTCAGGTCGGTGGCCAGCATGTTGCCAATCGTCCAGCGCTTCAGGTAGGTGCCCTGGATCTCGGGACACAGCAGAATGCGATGCCCGCTTCGGCACATCCGGCGCCCCAGTTCGAGGTCCTCGATCTGGGGGCGCGGGTAGTGCCATTCGTCGAACATTCCCACCGCCATGAATACCTCTCGCCGCACCGCTCCACACCCCGCCCAGAACGTCTCCGCCTCACCGCCGCCGCGCTGGTGGACGTAGTGATGCATGAGGTTTCGGTACTGCGAAACGACGCCGCTGCCGGTCGGCCGCGAGTCGTACGAGCCGAAGGCCGCGGCCAGGTCGGGATCAGCCGCGAAGAGCGCCGCGAACTGCGAAAGGGTCTCCGCGTGCACCACTACATCCGAGTCGACGAAGACCAGGATCTCTCCCTGGCTCGCCTCGCAGCCGCGATTGCGCGTGTACGCGGGTCCGCGGGGCTTGCAGGGCAGGCGGATCACCGCGTCCGCGTATTCAGCCGCCACCAGCGAGGTGTCGTCCTCGCTCGCGTCGTCTACGACGATGAGCTCCCAGCATTGCCGCGGCAGCTCGCTATCCCGTAGCCCTGCGAGTGACAGCGGCAGGACGCCCGCCGCCTGATGGGCAGGAACTACCACGGAGAGGTAGGGACGCGAGACGTTCATGCCAGCGCCACGGAGAGCGCCCGGCGCAGCCGCCGCGCCCGGTTGCGCATCCAGAGATAGCGGGCGAACCGCGGTGAACCCCACGACTCCAGGCGCCCGGCCCCTCGCAGGTAGTACGCGTCGAGACGGGGAAGACGGAGCAGGTCCTCGCGCGCGGCGAGCGGGCGCAGCTCTGCCGTGCAGGCCCACGCGTACCATTGCCCTGCTGCACTCACGGTGGCCGCGTCGCAGTAGCCAAAGGGGTAGGCGAACCCCTCGGGCTCATGCCCGGTTTCCCGCCGGATCTCCTCCTTCGCACCCCGCAGCTCCTCCCGCAGCGCGGTTTCCCCAAGGGTGCGCAGGTCCGCATGCGTGCGCGAATGGGCGCCCAGCGTCACCCCTTCCTCCGCCAGCCGGGCCGTGGTGGGCCAGTCGAGCAGCGGGAGCAGCGGAATCGCGCCGCGCTCTGCGCGGTCCCAGAGGTTCTTTTTGCCGAGTAGGTCGCTCGGCAAAAAAATGGTGGCCGGGAATCCGTACTCCCGCAGCACCGGCCAGGCGTCGGTGGCGAAGTTGGCGAAGCCATCGTCGAAGGTGAGCGCCACCGCGTCGGCGTCGGCCGGGAGCGAGAGCAGGTGCTCGATGGTAGTGACCAGGGGCCCGCCGCCGGCCAGCCACGCCAGGAGCCGGCGAAAGTCGCGCGGGTGGATCGAGATCACCGAGCCCGAAGCATCGACCGAGTGGAAGGTCAGAATGGCTCTCATACCGTCGTCGCCTCGCGCACGCTGCGGGTGCCCAGGGGGAGCCCCGCGCACTGCCCAGTCTGCTCGACCAGCTGCAGATACCGGGGCAGCACCGCGGCTTCCGGCCAGTGGCGGGTGAACGCCGCCGCAGCCGCGTCCCCGAGCCGTCGCCTGAATCCCGTGTCGGTCTCGAAGCGATCCAGCGCGGCGCGCAGCTCGGCCGGCGACGAGAAGAGCTCACCCCCGCCCGCCCGCTCCACGATTTCGGGGAACGGTCCGATGCGACGGGCGATCACGGGAGTCGCTGCCCGGAACGCCTCGATCAGGACCATCCCGAACGTTTCGTACCCGAGCGAGGGCGCGAGCACGGCGATCGCATGTTGATAATACCGCGACAGCGCGTCGGCAGGAAGCGGCCCGAGGAAGTGGATGCGAGGATCCCCCGCAGCGAGTTTGCGCAGCTCGGCAGCGTGCGTGCCCTCGCCGACGATGAGGAGATCGGCTCCCGTCCGGCCATGAAAGACCGGAATCACGTCGTCGAGACCCTTGATGCGTTCCAGACGACCCACGAAGAGGAAGTACGGCCGGGGGTGAGGCGGAGCGGGGTCGGGCGCGGAGGCGTCGCTGGCTGGCAGAAAGGGCGGGATCACCCGCATCTCCCTGCGGAAGCCGAACTCCCGGTGCTTGCTGCGGCTGAACTCGCTCAAGGCGATGAAGGCGTGGATGGAGGCCGACTGCCGCTCGAGCAATCCGGTGTAGCGCCAGAGCTGGGGTGGCCGACCGGTGCGCAGCACACAGCGCAGGCATTCGCGGCCGGTGCACGGCTCTCGGCCGTGTCGCCAGAGCACGACGAACCCGGTCCAGTGAACCAGCGATTCGGTGCCCGCGGCACGAATTGCCGAGCGAATCTGCTCGATGTTACCGAGGAACACGTCGCCGTCGGTTCGCCCAACGAGCAGCAGGTGCGGTGGGTCGGCAGACTCCGCCCCGAGTTTCGCATGCGCACCCACGATCGCGTCCACGGTCTTGTGCGGGTTGAAGCCACCCACGTAGATGAACCAGCGCGAGTCGCGCGAAAGCCCGAAGCGACCCGCGGCGGCTTGGATCTCCGCCAACGAGTCGCTGGGTCTATAGCGTGCGGCGGGCGCCTCGACGGAGACGCGAATCCGTTCGGGCGCGACGCCGAGCACCTCGGTCAGCTCGCGAGCGGAAAAGTCCGACACGGTCAGCACCAGCCGCGATTGACGCAGCGCGAGCCACACCTTCGCGCGCCAAAAGAAGCGGGCACGGCGCGATGGCAGCGTCAGCTCGGGGTAGCCGTCGGCTATCGCGTCGTGGATCGCCACAACGGCGCGCAGCCGGGGCGGAAGCGGGGAATAGGTGTACACGGAGGGTGAAAAGAACACGTCCAACGACAGCTTGCTGACGCACCCGGTGAGCCGGAGCAGGTCGGCCGGCGAGCGGTACCCGTCGGCGGAAGCGGCCGTGGTCGGCTGTGCGGAAAGCTCCACCGGGACCGCCCTGATGTTGGGTGCCGAAATGTCGAAGCACTCCGCAGCCGCCGCGTCGAGCACGCAGACGAATTCGTGCTCGGGCGCCGCGGCGACCATGTGGTGGAGCAACTCGCGGGTGAAGCGGCCGTACCCCCGGCCGTTCGCCCAGCAGCAGGCGTCCACGCCGATGCGCATCGTCAGGCCGCGGTCGATACGAACTCGCGACGCTCGGCGGGCTCCTCGCCGGGGCCTTCCAGGCGGATCTCCTCGTGATACTCGAAGTCCGTGTTCACCGCCCAAACGTCGTGCGCGGCGCCTCGCATGTTGGCAATCGCCATCATCGCCGTCAACATCGAGTGATCCTGGTTGTTGTACTTGTGCATCCCGTTGCGCCCGACCAAGTGCAGGTTGGGGATCGGATCAAGGAAGGCGCGCACCGTCTCGAGGTGTTCACGGTAGGACGAGTCATAAGTCGGGTACGCCTTGCGCATGCGCACGACACAACCATCGACCACCTTCGCCGGGTCGGCGAGGCCGAGCTCACCGATCTCCTTGCGGGCGAGGGCCAGCAGCTCTTCGTCTGCGGACGACCAGAGACCGTCGCCTTCGAAGCAGAAGTACTCGAGCCCCAGGCAGGTGCGGCCGGGCTCCGGCACCATTGCACGGCTCCAATTGTTGAAGTTCTGGATGCGGCCGACCTTGACCCAAGGTGTGTGGATGTAGATCCAGTTGTCGGGAAAGAGATCCTCCCCGTCGATGATCAGCGCCACCGTGAGGAAATCGCGGTACTGCAACCCCTCGCCGCCTGCACGGATCTCCTCGGGCGGGGCCGGCTCGAGCGCCCGCACGAGGTCACGGATCGGCATCGTCGAAATGAAGTGCTCGCCCTCAATCCGCTGTTCTCCCTCGGGCGTTTCCGCGACGACGGCGGCGATGCGGCCGTTTTCGACCTCGACCCGCTTCACCCAGTGCTGCATCCGTACTTCGCCGCCCAACTCCTCGACCTTGTCGCGGCACGTCTCCCACATCTGCCCGGGCCCGAGCCGGGGGTACTTGAAGGTGTGGATCAGCGACTTGATCGCGTTCGATCGACGGTTGACGGACGCGGCGTTCAGGATCGCCTTGGCCAGCGATAGGTTCTGGATCCGCTGCGCCGCCCACTCTGCCCGGATCTCGGTGCAGGGGATGCCCCACACCTTTTCCGTGTACGTCTTGAAGAAGGTCTCGTAGAGCCGCTTCCCAAAACGGTTGCTGACCCATTGCTCGAGGTTCTCCTCCTCCGGAGTTGGCCAGATGTGCGCCTTGGCGTAGGAGAGCACCATCCCCATCGCCCGGCCGACGCCGAGCCCGAAGAGAGCATTGCGCGCCTTGAGCGGGTAGTCGAAGAACTTCCCTTCGTAGTGAATCCGGCTGAGCCGGGGCACGTCGATGAACTCGTCGCCCAAGATCTCGTACCAGAGCGCTTCGACCGGTTCGATCTTGGTGAAGAAGCGATGCCCGCCGATGTCGAAGCGGTACCCCTTGTACTGTGCGGTGCGGGAGATGCCGCCCACCATGTCATCGGCCTCCAAGACGGTGACGGGCACCTTCTGCTTCGCGAGCAGGTACGCCGCGGTGAGACCCGCGGGGCCGGCACCGATGACGACCACCCGGTCGCCGGCTGTCAGTGGATCCACATCGTGCATGACAGCATTATTCGACTGAGACATCAGCAGACTCGGCTGAGGGAATCGCCTGGGCCGCGCCAGTAACCGACCATTTCGCCAGCCGCCCATGCGGTGACGAATAGCCCCAGGTGTGGTAGGGAACATATGAGCTCTCGCCGGTGCCGCCGCGCGGTGAGAACCCGCTTGACGGTACGGAAGAGCAGCAACGGCGGAAGAGCGAGTGCGGCGACGCCATACGCCATGCGCCGACCCGCGCCTGCATCTTCAAAACGCGTTCCTGCATACGAGCACGCGTATAAATAGCGCTGGTGCAGGTATTCCCGCGCCGTGTAGAGTGCTTCTTGTGCTGCACCGCGATGTCGGGTCGGCTCAACAGGGTGATGCCTTCGCGCCGCAACACGTCGTGCAGGTGATTCTCCCACCCGCCGCGCTCGATCACCCCGCGAAATCGCTCGAGCAGCTCGTGACGGTACGTCGTGTTGTGCCCGGTCACCCAATCCGACGCGCCGGTAGGCGGCATTAAACAATGACTGTATTCACAGAGGAAGGCGGCCCAGTCGACGGTGCGGTCAAGGGCGGCGTTGTGTACCGACCCACCCACCACCTGCGCCCCCTCCGCGTGCGCCTCGAGCATCCGCGCCGCCCAGTCCGGGGGCACCTGGACGTGGTCTTCGATGACGCCCACCACCGCCGCGCGTGCCTGGCGGAAGCCGGCAGCGCGCATCGCGGGTATGGTGGTGCGCGGAGCGACCTCGACGATCCGGACCCGTGGATGCTCCCGTCGGACCGGCGCGCGAACCGGCTCGCCTACGCGGTCGATCACGATGATCTCCAACGCGGTTTCTCCGCTCTGCACGGCGAGAGCCCGCAGACATGCGGCGAGATCACCCCAGCCGTTGACGGAGGGGACGACGATCGTCAGCTCGGGAGCTGCGCGCTCAACCATCCCGATCTCCCGGTTTAGAGGGTCCCCGCCAGTACCCGACCGCCTCGCCCACCGACCACGCGGCGAAGAACGTCATAGTCAACGGCAGCGCGCGCAGGAACGCGAGCCGGTGCCGGCGCATGGCGATGCGCCCGACGCGGACCAGCAGGATCCCCGGGAGGATCGCGGTGCCGGGCAGGTAGAGCCAGCGGCGGTTCTCCCCCTCCTCGGCGAGCCGCCGG
The DNA here is from genome assembly GCA_051005515.1 of Longimicrobiaceae bacterium. Taxonomy (GTDB): domain Bacteria; phylum Gemmatimonadota; class Gemmatimonadetes; order Longimicrobiales; family Longimicrobiaceae; genus JBPCJG01. The sequence continues at coordinate 11,544 of JBPCJG010000038.1, read as the reverse complement.
CGGGCGAAGTCGCGGCCGTGGACGAAACGGTCGCGGCAGAACTTCCGGAAGCGGTGGTTCTGGTTCTGATAAACTGCGGCGGTCCGCAAGAACTGGAAGGCGTGGCCAGCGCGCGCCAGGCGCTCGTGAATGATGTTCTCCCATTCGCCTGCGGCGGCGAGCGCCACGACGTCCCCGATCACCCTGCGGCTGTATGCCACGTTCGCTCCGGTGATCGAGGGTTCCTGGCTCGTGCCGGTACTCTCCAGAAAAAACCCGTACTCCGAGAAGTAGGCTGCCCAATCGGTGGCGCGCTCCCGTTGTCCGTTGTCCATCGAGCCGCCCGCCACGTCCGTATCTTCCCGATACGAGGCGAGCATGCGGTCGAGCCAGTCTTCGGCCACCACGCAGTGGTCTTCCGTGAGCATGACGATGTCTCCTGTCGCCGCCGCCATCCCGGCAGCGCGGAGGTGAGGGATGGTCGCGCCGGCCGGTGCCGGCGTAAAGCTGACCTCCGGATACTCCCCTTCCAGCGGGCGCACTTCGTCGGCCGCGCGGGCGACGATCAGCTCCGTCGCATGGCGCCGGCACTGGGGCAGCAGGGATGCCAGACAGGCGTCGAGCAAGGGGCGTTCGCGGCACGAGGCGACCACCACCGATACCGTGGGGGTCGAACCCAGCCGCACCCCTCGAGCGGCCGGCGAGAGGGGCTGCCCCTGCGGCGGAAGATTCACGCTACGGTCTCCGGCAGCTGCACTGTCGCGGCGTTTTGTCCGAGCGCCCCACGGACCTCGCCCAGCGCCCAGGCGCTCGCAAGCGGGAGCAGCACGGGGAGCGAAGCGAGTGCGCGCAGCCGATCCCGGCGGCGCGCGAACGAGCGGCGCAGCACGCGGCCAGCGAGCAGCAGCGGCACCGCCGGGGCCGCTGCGAGCGCCCGCCAGCGGGGGATTCCTTCCGCGTGCGTGCGGAAGCTTCTTGAATGGCTGCCGTGACGGAACCGGTGTCGCAGGAGCGTGCCCCAGCGGCTCGACCCCCGCACCTCGACCCCGGCTGCGGGAACCCAGCGGAGCGAGCCCCCCTCCGCGCGGATCCGCCGGTGGAAGTCGACCTCCCAGAAGCCATTGGCGAAGCTGGCGGCGTGACGCTCGAGTGCCGCGCGGCGGTAGGCGGCGTTGTCGCCCGCGAGCTCGGTGACCTCGGCGGCTGCGGCCCCCGGCAGAAAGGCAGAGTATCGCAGCAGGCAGACAGCCCAATCCACGACGCAGGTTCCGGGGCCGGGCTCCAGCGGCCCCCCGGCGCCGACCGCGCCGGCCTCGAGGGCGGCGAGCAGAGCTTCGGCCCAAGCGGGTCGGACTATGCAGTGGGCGGTTGAAAAGGCGACTACCGAGCCGCGCGACGCGTGGAAACCCGTTGCCCAGAGTTCCGGGACGAGCGCGGAGCGGGGACCCTGTAGACAGCGGACCCGCGGGTGATCGCTGCGGCTGAGCCGGGGTGGTCGATCGGCCGGATACACTAAGAGAACTTCGGCGGCCGTGCCTGCGCAGGACGCGCACAGCTCTCGCAGACAGGCAGCGACGGTTCGCTCGGCCTCGATACAGGCCACCACCACTGAGAGGCGGAGGGCGGCAGTCACTGTGCCGACCCCTGCGCGTCATCCTCGCCGGCCGCACCCCCCCCGATCGTGGCCGACTACCGTCTTGCGATACTCGGCGAGGGCCTCGCACGCGGAGGAGCTCGTGTCGGGCGTGCCGCCGTCGCGAATGCGGAACAGGTAGGTACGCGGGGGAAAGGCTCGCTCGAGCACCAGCTCGCCGCAGCTCGCGGCCAGCCGCTCGAGTAGACCTCGTTCGCGCCGCGCCAGGTTGCTCAACAGCACGTGCGTCACGCCGGAACGCCGCAGGTGCGGCACGAACTCGCGGGGCGCGGTGCCGATCGCCACATCGAACGGGACCGAGAGCCGCTCCGTGTAGTAGTACAGAGGTGCCCGTTTCGCCACCAGGAAGACGGCATCTCGGGGAAGCCGCCGGTCGATGTAGTCGAGAGCTGCGAAGAAGCTGCCCTGATCCTGCGCCTGCTGTCCGTGCAGACAACCCGTAGAGGGCGGCCGCGATCCGCGTGTGCACCCCTGCCGCTCCCGCAGTGATTCGCCGGCGCGGGCGCTGCCGGTCGCGGCGATCACCAGCGTGAGCGCCACCATGCCTGCGACTCGCCAGCGCGCTCCGAGGGGCCGCAGCGCGACGCCGAGGCCGAGAATGGTCGCGGGAACCAACAGGGGGATGATCGGCAGGAGGAACCTACCCACCCGCCACGGCCAGACGAGCAGCAGGACCGCGTATGCCAGCAGGTACAGAGCGGCGGGACGCCAACGACGGAAGAGTGCCACCACGCCGAGCGCAAACCCCACAGCCACCATCGTGGTGGTCAGCACGTTGTCGATCCAGCTGCCAGGCACCGCAGGCATCGATAAGAACCAGGGAAGCTCGTCGCTCAGGTATCCGGGGACGTTGCGTAGGACGCGGCTTACGACGGTGAACCCCGTCGACCCAGCCGTCGGCGCGTTCACCGCTTGATCGAAGTACGAACCCGTGCCCGCCTGCCTCGAGGCGATCGCCACCCACCCGAACCAGGCGCCGATCAGCGCGGCGCTCGCCGACGCGAAAGCCGCAACCGTGCCGAAGCGGCGTTCGATCAGCCAGTGAAGCCCCAGCGCGATCACGAGGGTGACGCCGATGCTGCGCGTCAGCGCCGCGAAGATCGCGAGAACGGCGACCTGCAAGAGCCGCTTTCCTCCTGGGTCGGGGCGGACCAGCAACACGAGAGGAAGCAGGCTGACCAGTGCGTACACCGGCTCGGACAGCACTTTTCCGGCTGCCGTGATCAGCGCCGGGTTGGTGGCGAGCGCCATCAGCGAGAGTAGCGCTACGAGGGGTGAAAAACGCTCTCGCAGAGCCCAGAAAACGAGCGCCAGGGTCGCGACCGACGCCCCGATGCTGAGCAGTACCAGCGCATCGAACCGCTCTCCGACGAAACCGCCCCAGATCGCGAGAATCGCGGGGTAGCCCGGCGGATAGAAATGATGGATCGGATGGGAGGCGTCGAATACCTCTCGATAGCTGAAGTGCCGCAACGCCCGCGCCAGCAGCAGATACACCGCGTCATCGCCGCCGGTCAGCACTTCCGGGTCTCGGCTCAACCAGGCTATGGCCGCGTGAAAGGCCAGCAGCGGCATGGCCAGCAGCCAGAGCATTTCGGAGCGTGGACGCGTCGAAAGCCGAGCCTGCTGCGGAGGTGTGCCCGTTACGGCACCGTTCTCGACAGATAACAGCATCAACGCGGGTCCGAGAATGGTATGATTCACCGCCGCTCTATGGAAGGAGCGTGCCGGCCAGGTCGTCGATCCGATCCGTGCCTCTGCAACTCATGCCATTCCAGCGAATGTCACAATCCCGGATCTCCGAACGGCACAGCCGCCCGTGGGCATTCGCCGCCCCAGCTGTGGCAGCGCCGCTACAGCGGGAGCATCCTTGTCCCATGTTCTCGCCCGGCGATCGCCAGCGCTGTCCTCGCCGCCTATCCTCGCTGGAACAGCGACAGCTGCGCCGGCGCACCGCGTCGGCGCGCGGCGGTCAGGTCGATCGGCTCCAGCGGGTGATCCTGCGGCGCCACCCGCAGCGCTCCCCGGTAGCGTAGCCGCTCGAGCACCGCGCCGACCGTCGAAGCCGCGAGCGTCGGCGTGTTCGCGCTTCCGCTCAGATGCGCCAGCACCACCAGCACGAGTCCCTCGTGGTGCAGTTCGGCCGCCAACTCGGCCGCCGCCCGGTTCGACAGATGCCCGTGGCTACCGCCGATGCGCGCCTTGACCGACCAGGGATAGGGCGCCTCACGCAGCAGCAGGTCGTCGTGGTTTGCTTCCAGGATCAGCAGATCGCACCCGCGCAGCGCGTGGCGCACCGAGTGCGTAGCCCTGCCCAGATCGGTGGCGATCCCCAGCTTTTCCCCCGTCGCCGCTTCCGTCACCGTCACCGCGACAGGGTCGACGGCGTCGTGAACGGTCAGAAAGGGATCGATCACGAGGGGTCCGAGGCGCAGCGGGCGTGCTGAAGCGTATGGACGTACGCGTTCGCTCCCGTCGAGCAGTTGCCGGCATGCCTGACGGGTCCGCTTGGTGAGGTAGAGCGGCGTCCCCCAGCGCCGCGCGAAGACACCCATGCCGCGGGTGTGGTCGCCGTGGTCGTGGGTGGCGAGCAGGGCCGAGATCGACTCCGGCTCCACCTCGACCTCCGCCAGCCGCCGCTGCAGATCGCGGCCGCTGAAGCCGGCGTCCACCAGCAGTCGAAAGCCGCCGGATTCGACCAGCAGCGCGTTGCCTCGGCTGCCGCTGCCCAGCACCGTCAGCTTCACGCGCTCACCCCCGCGCGCTGCGCCAGGCTGCCGCGAGCTGGGCGCGGTGCTCCTCCGACAGTTCGACCCCGCGCCGCGCCATGGCCCGCTCGGCCACCTCCAGAAATTTCTCCAGCCGATAGGCAGTCAGATCCGCGCCGCTCCCCCAACTGAACGGCGGCACGTAGCGCGGCGGCATCTCGGCACCGAAGAGATTGCTCCCCGCTCCGACTACGGTCCCGGTGTTGAGCAGCAGCCCGATCCCGGTCTTGACGTGATCGCCCAGCAGGCACCCCATCTTGATGCTGCCGGTGTCGACGTCGCCGTGCGGAGTCGGCAGGCGGACGGTGCCGTAGTTGTTCTTGAGGTCGCTGTTGGTGGTTTCGGCGCCGAGGTTCACCCAGCGTCCCAGATACGCGTGACCCAGGTGACCGTCGTGCGCCTTGTTGACGTATCCCAGGCAGACGCTTTCCGCCACCTCGCCGCGCACCTTGCAGACGGGGCCGAGCGATACCGCTTCGAGGGAGCCGCCGAGGATGGCGGAGCCAGGTCCGACGTACGCAGGGCCGGCGAGGCGGGTGAAGGCGCGCACCGTCACCCCGTCGTCCAACCAGATCGGCCCTCCGCGCGTATCGAACACCACCCCGGGCTCGACCTGCACGCCATCGCCCTGCACCAGCGGCCGGGCGCCCAGCCGGTACACCCCGTCCGGGAGCGACGGCTCGGGTGGATCGGGAAAGCGGGAGAGGATGTCCGCCGTCGTCTGCTCGGGGTTCTCCAGGACGAGCTGCCAGACGTGCTCCAGCACGCGGCCTGGAAGCTCGAGCACCGCGGAGCTTGTTTCCCTCGACGGGTCGCGGAGCCATTCCGGCGGCGGCGGCGGCTTTCCGGCGGGGGCGAACCATCCGGCCACGTGGCCGCCCACCGTCACGGGTCCGGCAGCCAGGTGGGGGTCGAGCTCGCCTCCCCCGGTTGCACCGAGCACGGCGCGCGAAGAAAGAAAGAGCCGGGGACCGTCGGCCGGCGCGTCGGCATAGCTGCGGACCGCAGGCGCGCCGGCTTCTTCGAAGCCGCAGAGGTGTTCCGACGCGAGGTGCATGGCGCACCTCGCCCCCAGCGCGCTCTCCATCCTCCCCCGCAATGTGGAAGCGCCAAAAAGCAATTCCCCGGCCGGCCGGGTCAGTGCGAACGGCTCCCACGCCGCCGCCACCGCATCGTCGAAGCTGACCAGCCGCAAGGTCACTCGCCCGACCGCAGCTGCTCCGGAAGTTCCGGGAGAAGCGCCTTCAGCTCGGCAACTCGGTCCCGATGGGCGACCAGCGTCACCTCGCCCGTCCGCACGACCACCAGGTCCTCGACGCCGAAGGCCACGATGGCTCCCTCGTCCGCGTAAAGCGCCGTCCCCTGCGACTCGACGCTGAACGCTTCGCCGATTCGCACGTTGCCCGCTCCGTCGGAGGGACGAGTGCGAAAGAGGGCGTCCCAGGTCCCCACGTCATCCCAGTCGAAGGTGCTGCTCACCACCACCACCCGCTCCGAGCGCTCCAGCAGCCCCTCGTCGACGGACAGCGTCGGAGTCCGCTCGAAGAACGACTCCACGTCGCCCGCCCGCAGCAACTCCACCCCTGCTGCCAGCTCCGGAGTGCGCCTTCGCAGCTCGTCGAGAAAGAGCGCCGCCTCCCAGACGAAGAGCCCCGTGTTCCAGAGGTGCTCCCCACCCGCCAGATACGCCGCCGCCGTCTCCCGGTCTGGCTTTTCCACGAATTTCGCCACCCGGTTGGCGCGACCGTTCAGTGGCTCGCCGACCTCGATGTAGCCGTACCCGGTTTCCGGCCGATCCGGCACGGCGCCGATCGTCACCAGGGCGTGATGTTCCCGGGCGGCGTCGACCGCCGTCCGCAGGCAGGCGCGGAACGCCTCCGCGGGATCGATGACGTGATCGGCGTGCAGCGAGATCATGGTCGCCGCGGGGTCGAGTCGCTCGAGCTCCGCCGCCGCCCACGCCAGCACCGGAGCTGTCCCCGCCGCGCGCGGCTCCAGCAGAAGGTTCTCGGGGCCGAGGTCGGGGAGCGCGGCGAGGATCGGCTCCGCGAGATGGGCGCCGGTAAGGATGCGCAGGCGCTCCCGCGGCACTAGCGGTAGGATCCGGTCGACCGTGTCGCGCAGGAGCGGCCGGTCGGAGGCGAGGGGAAGGAGCTGCTTGGGACGCGCCGGGGTGCTCACCGGCCAGAAGCGGGATCCTACGCCTCCGGCCAGAATCACCGTCCAAAGGTGCGAGTCAGAAAAGCTGGTCGACGCGGGCAAGGAGTTTCTTGGGACTGAACGGCTTGGTGAAGAAGTCGGTGGCTCCAAGCGAGAGCGCGCGCACCCGGTCGGCGTCCTCGCCCTTTGCGGTAAGGATGATCACGGGTGTGTCGCGGCGATGCTCAAGCTCGCGCGTCTCGGCGAGTACGTCGAGGCCGGAGACGTGGGGCATCATGATGTCGAGCAGGATCACGTCCAGGGGCTCTCCGCCCCGCAGCAGGTCGAGCGCCGCGCGCCCATCGTCGACCAGCGTGACGCGGTAGGGGCCCTGCTCCAGCTTCATCTGAATGATGCGCCCGATGTGGGGCTCGTCGTCGGCGACCAGCACGCGGCGGGGAAAGGGAGAAGCCATCGGGCTCAGAGCAGCGCCGCCAGCGCCTCCCTCCCCTCGGCGATCTCACGCAGCAGCGGTGCGAACCCTACGCCGGGTTCGAGCAGGACCGCCAGCAGGGCGTCGCCCGGCAGCGCGGCCGCGACCACGACTCCGGAGGACAGCTGCAGGACCGCGGTGACGAAATCACCCGTTGCCGTGGCGCTTCCCAGCGATCTCGCGGCCGTGGCGAGTGGGGGTATCAGCGCCGCGAGGGTTTCCTCGTCGGCCCCCTTTCCGGAGCCGCGGATGAGCAGCCCGTCGGTTCCGAGCACGACCGCATCGCGGACGCCGGGATGGGCGAGGAACCGGTCCAGGGTCCGGTCTAGATCCGACATGGAGCGGCGGGCGGAGAAAGGTGTGCGAAAGGTGGCCGCAACGTACCGGCCGTTGGGGGGTAAGTCAAGCGCCGGAGCGGCCTCCCGGCCTTGAAGCCGTCTTGACGTCCGCGCGTTCCGAAGGGTACTCTAAGCGTCGTTCGCAGCGACCGGAGCGCACTCGTCTTTTTCCTCGTCCGCAGCCTCAAAGGTCTCATGCGCAGCCGTTTGCTCCTTCCGCTCCTTCTGATCTGCCTCGCCGCCGCTTGCGGTGACCCGAACGGGACCGGCATCACGCTCACCCTCTTCACCGATACGCTTACGCTGATGGTTCCGTCGGAAACGGGGATCGCGCCCTCGGCCGTCGATCTCACCAATAATGCAGCCAGTCCCGGCGGCCCGTGCTTCGGGCGCCTGCGCACTCCCGAACGCGCGGTGGGAGCTACCTGTGGTTGGGACTTCGCCGTGCGCCGGCAGAGCGGTGACCTGGTCTTCGTGCCCGCGGGCGCGGTCGGGCTGATGGCCAATGCGGGGGTGTCGCAGCCGGACACCCGGTCGTTCGAGGAGATCCGCGAAGCCCCGCGGGCGAACGACGCGTACGTGACCGATGCAAGCGTCGCCCTCCGTTCAGACGGTGTGTACCTTGCCCGCAGCCGCACCTATCGGGTGCGGGGAACCAACTGCGTGAACTACGCCAAGCTGCAGGTGCTCGACGTCGACACGCTCGACGCGGTGCAGGTGGAGCTCGTCACCAACGGTGGCTGCCGTAACAACCGGCTGGTGCCCGAGGACAGCTGAATGCTGGACGTGAGTCGCATCCGCACGGATCCCGAGCAGGTCCGTGAGGCGCTGGAGCGGCGCGGTTCCGAAAGCGCGGACGGCGCGCTTGCGCGGATCGCCGAGCTGGACGACACCCGCCGCTCGCTGATCGGCGAAGGGGACGTGCTCAAGGCCCGGCGCAACACCGCGTCCCGCGAGGTCGCCGAGCGGCGCCGCGCTGGCGACGACGCCGGGGAGTTGATCGCCGAAATGCGCCAGGTCGGGGAGCGGGTCTCCACCATCGACGGCCGGCTGCGCGACATCGACGCGGAGCTGCACGACCTCCTCCTGCGCACTCCCAACCTTCCCGACGACGATGTACCGGCGGGCGGCGAGGCGGAAAACCGGATCGTACGCACCCACGGCGAACCGACAAACTTCGCCTTCGAGCCGAAGCCGCACTGGGAACTGGCCACGGATCTCGGCATCCTCGATCTTCCCGCGGGAGCGAAGGTGGCGGGGAGCGGCTTTCCCGTTTACCGCGGCGTCGGTGCCCGTTTGCAGCGTGCCCTGGTGAGCTGGATGCTCGACCTGCACACGCGGGAGCACGGCTACACCGAAGTTTCGCCTCCCTATCTGGTGAATCGGGCGGCGATGACCGGCACCGGCCAGTTTCCCAAGTTCGTGGAGGACGGGGACGCCTACGAGCTGGCCGGGGATGACCTCTTCCTGATTCCCACCGCCGAAGTTCCGGTCACCAACTTCCACGCCCGCGAGTTGCTCGACGGCGACAGCCTGCCGATCGCCTACGCTGCATACTCCCCGTGCTTCCGCCGCGAAGCGGGTGCGGCGGGCAAGGACACACGCGGTCTCACCCGGGTACACCAGTTCGACAAGGTGGAGCTGGTGCGTTTCGAGCGCCCCCAAGATTCCGAGGCGGCGCTGGAAACGCTCACTGGCCACGCCGAGCGGGTGCTCGAGCTGCTGGAAATCCCCTTCCGGCGGGTGCTGCTCGCCGGCGGCGACCTCGGCTTCGCCAGCGCGAAGACGTACGACCTGGAGGTGTGGGGCGCGGGCGTCGGTCGCTGGCTCGAAGTGTCGAGCTGTTCCAACTTCCGCGACTACCAGGCGCGTCGGGCGGAGATCCGCTTCCGCCCCGCTCCGGGGGAGAAGCCGGAGTACGTCCACACCCTGAACGGTTCCGGGGTGGCACTGCCGCGGACGACCATCGCGCTGCTCGAGAACAATCAGTCACAGGACGGCTCCGTGACGGTTCCGGAGGTGCTCCGCCCCTATCTCGGGGCCGACAGGATCTCCCCCTGACGGCGGGAACGAGCATCCCGTTCGTCCCGTGAAGGGCGGCTGAGCCGCGCGTGCCCTCGCGCCACTGGCCCGCCGTGCTGGGGGTGCTGGCCGCGGCGACGCTCGCCTGGTACCTGGTCTACACCCAGCTCCTCCTCCAGGCCATGCGGCGGGACACCGCGATCCAAACGCAGATGGTGGTCACCATCTTCGGCGGTCTCAACAATCCCCGGGAAGACGCGCCGCTGGCCGCTCTGCTCGAACTATCGCGCGAGGTGCAGGGGCTACAGATCCCCATCGTGGTCACCGACCTGGAAGGCGGCATCACCGGCACGATCAACCTCCCCTTCGAGGCGGACGAAACCGATCCGGTCAGTGCCGCCCGCATCCGCAGCTACGCCCGTGAGCTGGCGGCGGAGAACGACCCGATCGTCCAGCCGGAACTCGGCTACGTCTTCTACGGCGACCCGCCAGCGGTGCGGCGGCTCCGCTGGATCCCCTGGCTGCAGGTTTTTTCGCTCCTGGGGCTCCTCGCGGCGGCCGGGTACACAATCCGCTACAACCAGCGGACCGAGCGGGAGCGCATCTGGGCGGCGATGGCGCGCGAATCCGCACACCAGATGGGAACTCCGCTGTCATCGCTCGCCGGTTGGGTGGAGATCCTGCGCCTTCCGGAAGCAGAGCGGGAGGGGATGGCGGCGCTGTCGGCGGTCGCCGCCGAGATGGAGGCCGACCTGGACCGGCTGGAAAAGGTGGCGCGCCGCTTCGAGTGGATCGGCCGGCCGGTCCGTCTCGAAGAAGTCGATGTGCGCTCGCTGATCGGCGCGCTCGAGCGCTACGTGCGGGTGCGCCTCCCGCGCTTCGGAACCGGCGTGCAGCTCGACACGGACGTCGCCCGCGACACTCCGCCCGTGCGGGGTAACGCGGTGCTGCTCGAGTGGTCGGTCGAGAACCTGGTCAAGAACGCCCTCGACGCGTTGGCTGGCAACGGCGGCGCGATCCGGGTCGAAGCGGGCCCCGAGGGCACCCGCAGCGTGGCGATCCGCGTTCGCGACGACGGCCCCGGCATCGCTCCGGCGGTCCGCTCCACGCTGTTCGATCCCGGCGTATCCACCAAGAACGGCGGGTGGGGGGTCGGCCTGTCGCTCGCGCGGCGGATCGTGGAAGACGTACACGGCGGCACGCTCACGCTCGAGCCCAGTGAGAGCGGTGCCGTCTTCCTGATGCTCCTGCCGATCGCGGAGCAGGGGTGACGGCCGCGGCGACGGGAGCCGTGGCGAGGGCACCGCTCAACCCGCCGCAGCGTGAGGCGGCGGAGCACTTCACCGGCCCGCTGCTGGTGCTCGCCGGGGCGGGCTCGGGCAAGACCCGCGTCCTCACCCGCCGCATCGCGCACCTGGTCGAGGGGCTGGGCGTGGACCCCGGCAGTGTGCTCGCCGTTACGTTCACCAACAAGGCCGCGGGAGAGATGCGCGACCGCGTCCGTGCCCTGCTCGGGCGTGATCCAGCGGGGATGTGGATCGGCACCTTCCATTCGATCGGCGCACGCATCCTGCGGCGGGACGCGACCCGACTCGGCTGGACTCCCGGCTTCGTGATCTACGACGCCGCCGACTCCGAGGCGCTCATCCGGCGCATCGCCAAGAAGGTGCTGCAGCTCGATCCGAAACGCTGGAACCCGAAGGCGATCCGCGGCGCCATCTCCGCGGCCAAGAACGAGCTGGTGGGAGTGGACGCGTTCCGCGAGCGCGCTTCCGATCTCTTCTCCCGGCACGCGGCCGACACCTACGAGCACTACCAGCGCGCGCTCCGCGACGCCAACGCCTTCGACTTCGACGACCTGCTGGTCAAGCCGGTGGAGTTGTTCCGGAGCCATCCGCAGGTAGTGGAGCGGTACCGGGAACGCTTTCGCTTCATCCTCGTCGACGAGTACCAGGACACCAACCGGGCGCAGTACGTCTGGCTCAGGCTGCTCGCGGAGGCGGAAGGCAACCTCTTCGTGGTGGGGGACGACGACCAGTCGATCTACGGCTGGCGGGGTGCGGACATCCGCAACATCCTCGACTTCGAGCAGGACTTCGCAGGCGCTCGCACGGTGCGCCTGGAGCAGAACTACCGCTCGACCCGCACGAT
>JBPCJG010000037.1:0-5838 GCA_051005515.1 Longimicrobiaceae bacterium | reverse complement strand
ATCTCGGCATAGGGTTGGCGGCGCTGCACTCCGCCCCCGCAGCGGGATGGGGATGGGACGAGCCGGGGTGGATCGGCACCCTGCCGCAGGACAACGCTCGGGAGGTGCGCTGGGCGGACTTCTGGTGGTCACGGCGGCTGGAGCCGCAGCTGCGCCTCGCCGGCGGCGAGGCGCCGGGGAGACGCGCCGAGTGGAGCGCCCTGGAGCGAGCGCTTCCGGGGGTGCTCGCCGCCGCGGAGGAGGAAGGCCCCTCCCTGCTGCACGGCGACCTGTGGAGCGGCAACGTGCTGATGCTCGGAAGCGGGGAAGCGGCGTTGGTCGATCCCGCGGCGTACCGCGGACACCGCGAAGTCGACCTCGCGATGGCGGAGCTGTTCGGCGGCTTTGCGCCCGGCTTCCTGGCCGCGTACCGTGAGCAGCGTCCGCTCCAGCCCGGCTACGAACGAAGGCGGCGGCCGATCTACCAGCTGTACCCCTTGCTGGTCCACCTGAACCTGTTCGGCGGTGGGTACTCCGCCTCGGTCCAGCGCGCTCTGCGCGCCGCGCTCGCGTGAGCAGCGGGGCGAGCGCCCTGACCACGCCGCGGTCGCTGGTCCGTATCGCCGACCGGGCCATGCTGCGGGCGTCGAATGCCGTGCAGGTGCGTGGCAACGCCGCCCGGCTACTCGTGGACGGTCCAGGCGCCTTCGAAGCGTGGCTCGCCGCCATCGGACGCGCGGAGGAGTGGATCCACCTCGAAAACTACATCATCCGCGACGACGCCACGGGTCGCATCTTCCGCGAGGCGCTGGTCGAGCGGGCCTGCGCCGGCGTGCGGGTGCGCGTGCTCTTCGACTGGATGGGGTGCTGGGCCACTCCCAAGCGTTTCTGGCGGCCACTCCGGCAGGCCGGTGCGGAGGTGCGCGCCTTCGCACCGCCCACGCCGGCCGATCCGTTGAACTTCTTCCGCCGGGACCACCGCAAGATGCTCGCGACCGACGGCAGGTATGCGTCGGTTTCCGGAATGTGCATCGGCGACGAGTGGGCGGGGTCGCCCGCAGCTGGAGTCCCACCGTGGCGCGACACCGGGATCGAGTTCCACGGCCCGGTGGCCGCGGTCATCGACCGCGCTTTCGCGAGAACCTGGAACTTTGCCGGAGACGCATTGCCGCCGGACGAGCTTCCGGACCCCGACGGCGTGGGCCGCGCGGGCGATGTCGCGGTCCGGGTGGTCGAGGGCGAACCCGGGCGCTCCCGCATCTACCGTCTGCTGCAGCTGATCGCTGTTGGAGTGGAGCGACGGCTGTGGATGACCGACCCCTATTTCGTGGCGCCACCCGCGATGATCGAAGCGCTCGCGTCGGCGGCGCGCGACGGCGTCGACGTGCGCGTCATCGTCCCCGCGTACAACAACTGGCCGCTCGTCGGCGGGTTGTCGCGCGCCGGCTACCGCCCGCTGCTGGAGGCCGGAGTACGCCTCTTCGAGTGGGAAGGTCCGATGATCCACGCCAAGACCGCCGTGGCCGACGGGGTCTGGTCGCGGGTCGGATCCAGCAACATGAACCTGGCTTCCCTGCTCGGGAACTGGGAGATGGATGTCGCCGTGACACACCGCGGCGTAGCGGAGGAGATGGAGGCGCTCTTTCTGCGCGACATGGAGTCATCGGTGGAGATCACCTTCGCGCGCTCGCACCGGATCACCGAGTCGGGCCGACGCGACCGCAGGGCTGTCGACCGGACGCTCGTGGAGCACCCGGAGGACAGCGCGAAGCCGGGCCGGGCGTCGGCGCGTGAAGCCCGCCGCAAGGCACGGCGCGGCGGAAGCGCGGGGCGGGTATTGGGTCGCGTCGCTCGCGCGAGCTCGGTGCTCGGACGCGCGCTGGTGGGGCAGCGGGAGATCGGCGCCGAGGATAGGGGGTGGATCGGTGTCCTCGCAGTGGTACTCCTGTGTCTCACGGGGGTGGCGATCTGGCTGCCGCGCGTGCTCGCCTGGCCCCTCGCATTTGTCCTCTTCTGGCTGGGGGTCGCCAGCCTGTTCCGCGCCTGGCCCCGGGAGTGAAAACGCATCCAGGGGTTACGCAATCTCTTGAATTGCACTATCTTACGGGTCTTGCAGAAGCCACCCGTCGTCGGGAACACTATCTGCAGGGGTAGGGTAGCTCATCCGGTTCAGGAAGTAACTCAGGAAGTGTGGACGCCTGCCTCGCCAGGACGATCCGCACCGCTCCGCCCGCCGTTTCCAGGAGATTGCATGGACTTTCGCTCGGCCTTCCCCACCGCCGCCCTGCTCGGCGCCGCCGTCGGCGCCGTAGGGGTATCGATGACCCCGCCGGACGTAAAGATCCCCACCACACTGGTCGGCGACGCGATCGCCACCCCCCTGCTCGCCACCACTTGGGACATCCCCGTGGTGCGCAACGAGCCGGTCGAAAGATTCGTGACCCTCTTTTCCGAGCGGCAGACCGACCGGATGGCGCTGTATCTGAAGCGCTCCGGCCGCTACGAGGGGATGATCCGCGAAAAATTGCGCGAGCGGAACATGCCGGAGGATCTGCTCTACCTGTCAATGATCGAATCGGGGTTCAATCCCACCGCCCGCTCGAAGGCGAAGGCGGTGGGCCTGTGGCAATTCATCTCCGACACGGGGCGCCGCTACGACCTGCGCATCGACAGCTACGTCGACGAACGGCGCGACCCGGAGCGTAGCACCGACGCCGCGCTGTCGTATCTGGAGGACCTCTACGGGCAGTTCGGCTCGTGGTACCTCGCCGCTGCCGCGTACAACACGGGAGAAGGCCGGGTAGGCAGGATCATGCGCGAGGAAACCGGCTCCGAGCGCGGCGTGGAGTCCGATTTCTGGCGGATCCGGCGCCGGCTCCCGAGCGAAACCCGCGAATACGTCCCGCTGATGGTCGCGGCCGCGCTGGTCGGCAAGGAGCCGCACAAGTACGGCCTGGGGGACGTGGAGCGGTACACGCCGCTGGCGACGGAGGAGGTGGCCGTGGTCGGTGGGACGGACCTCGGAGTGGTCGCCGAAGCGGTGGGAATTTCCCACGGCGACATCGTGGAGCTGAACCCACACTTGCTCCGCGAGATGACGCCGCCGGGCAAGCCCTACCCGGTCCGTGTTCCGGCCGGCCGCTCGGCTGCCTTTGCGGCGAACTTCGCCACGGCCCGTTCACGGGCGGCGGCGAAGGCGCCGACGCGCCTCGCTGCCAACGCGATCGAGCGTTCCTCGGGTTCCGCATCGGCGCGAACGCACCGCGTCCGCTCCGGCGAATCCCTCTGGACCATCGCCCGCCGCAACAACACCTCCGTGGACGCGCTGCGACGCGCCAACGGCATCCGCCGTACGTCGATCCTGCGGCCGGGGCAGCAGCTCACGATTCCCGGCTGAACACACTGCCGGCGAGTGACGAGGCCGCCGTCCCTGAGGGACGGCGGCCTTTCGCGTCTGGCGGCAGTCTGCTGCTGGTGTTCGTCGACGGCGTCGGCATCGGCTGCGCGGACGCGGCGGTCAACCCCTTCGGCGCGGCGAACCTCCCGGCCCTGGAGCGCCTGATCGGCGGGACGCTGAACGAGGACATCCTGCGCGAGGGTGGTCGACACGGGTCGGCAGCGGGCGTGGCGGTAGCCATCGACGCGACGCTCGGCGTGGCGGGGCGCCCCCAGAGCGGCACCGGGCAGACCGCGCTGCTCACTGGACGCAATGCCCCCGCGCTTTTCGGCAGGCACTTCGGCAGCTGGGTGCCTACCACCCTGCGGGCGCTGCTCGCCTCCAGAAGCCTATTCGCCGCGGCGCAGTCGGCGGGGCGGCGGACGATGTTCGCCAACACGGTCCCGCCGCCGCTCCCCGGCATGCGTCGCCCCGCGGCGTTCCCGTACGCGGCGCACCGGGCGGGGCTCGAGCGCCGCGGCCGTGAGGCGCTGGCGCGGGGCGCGGCGGTCCCCGCCTCGCTCGCGGCCGACGGCTGGCAGGCGGCCGGCGCCCGGGTGCCGCCGATCACTCCGGAGTGGTGCGGCGAAACCCTCGCGGGGCTCGCCGCCGATGCCGACCTGACGGTCTTCGCGCACTATGCCACCGACGCCGTCGGCCACCGCCGCGACCTTGCCGCCGGCGTCGCGGCGCTGGAGCTGCTGGATCGTTTCCTCGGCGCGCTGCTCACATCGCTCGACCCCGGCATCCTGCTCGTGGTCACCAGCGACCACGGCAACCTCGAAGACGCGCGGGTGGGCCACACCCGCAACCCGGTGCCGCTGATCGCCGCCGGCCCCGGGCGTGAACGGTCGACCCGCGACGCGTGCTTGCTCACCGACGTGGCCCCCGCACTGCTCGCGCATCTCGGTGTCGCCGGGCCCAGCGCCGTTGGGAGCCGAGCCGACGATCGACCAGTCTTCCCCGAACCTCCGGCCCCGTCTCCGTGAACGCCGACCTGCCGCTGCCGCGCGCCGTCCTCTTCGACTTCGACGGCACCCTCGCGGACAGCACCGAGCTGATCCTGCGCTCCTGGCGCCACTGCATGACCCTGCACCATGCGGAGTGCCCTCCCGATGAGGAGTGGCTGAGCGGCTTCGGACTCCCCCTCGAGGGGCAGATCCGCCGCTTTGCGCGCTCGGAAGGGGAGTCCGGCGCCATGCTGGCGTCGTACCTGGACTTCCAGGGGCGCCATCACGATCGGCTGCTGCGGCCCTTTCCAGGCACTCTCGAGACGGTGCAGCGGCTCGCGGTCGCCGGAATCGACCTCGCGATCGTCACCAGCAAGCACAGGGAGGCGGCGCTGCGCGGGATGCGCTTGTGCGGCCTGCTCGACTACTTCGGCGTCATCGTCACCCCCGAAGACGTGGCGCATCCCAAGCCGCACCCCGAGCCGATGCTGCTGGCGCTCGAACGTCTCGGCGTGCCGGCGGCAGAAGCGGTGATGGTGGGCGACTCGCCCCACGACATCGCCGCCGGGAAGGCGGCGGGGACGCGCGTCGCCGCCGCCGCGTGGGGGCCCTCCGGGCGCGAGCGGTTGGCGGTCGAGGAGCCGGACTGGCTGCTGGGAGACATCTCCGAAGTCCCGGCGATGGTGGGGCTCGCGGCCGGCGGCTCACCCGCTTTGCCCCCGCTCTGACAGCCGATTACTTTGCGATCCTGCGGTTGGCAACCCGATCGGAGCGGAGATAAGAGATGAAGATGGTGGTGCTGGGGGCGGGCAAACAGGGTTCCGCGTGCGCGTACGATCTGCTCACCCATGGGGAGCATCAGGTAGTACTCGCGGACCGGCGCGTGGACGATCCTCCGCCCTTCCTGCGGCCCTTTCTGCGCGGAAGGTTGGAGCTGCGGCCGTGCGACGCGAACGACGCCGCGTCGCTCAGCGTCCTGCTCGAGGGCGCTTCCGCAACGATGAGCGCGCTCCCCTACTACCTGAACGCCGAAGTCGCCGCTCTGGCGGTCGAAGCCGGTTCGCACTTCTGCGATCTGGGCGGCAACACCGAGATCGTGATGCAGCAGAAGGAGCTGCACGCCAGGGCGGTCGAGCGCGGAGTGAGCGTGATCCCAGACTGCGGCCTGGCGCCCGGGATGGTCAACATCCTGGCGCAGGACGGCATCGACCGGCTCGACCACGCCCGCGCCGTCCGCATCAAGGTCGGCGGGCTCCCCCAGCACCCCGAGCCGCCGCTCAACTACCAGATCGTCTACAGCCTGGAAGGCGTCCTGGACTACTACACGACGCGCTCCTGGGTGCTGCGCGACGGGAAGCCGCAGCAGGTCGAAGCCCTGTCGGAGCGGGAGCGGATCGACTTCCCCGGCGTCGGCGAGCTGGAGGCGTTCCACACCGCCGGGGGGCTATCCACCATGGCCCAGCGCTACGCCGG
>JBPCJG010000036.1:0-6580 GCA_051005515.1 Longimicrobiaceae bacterium | reverse complement strand
GTTTCGTAGCTCACGTGCCGCTCCAGGGGTAGAAGCCCTCGCCGCTCTTTTTTCCCAGCTTTCCCTCCTCCACCATCCGCCGCAGGATCTCGGGGGGACGGTACTGCTCGCCGCCGAGCGTCTCGTGGAGGTACTCCGCGATGCCGAGGCGGACGTCCAGCCCCACAAGGTCCGTGAGCCGCAGCGGTCCCATGGGGTGGTTGTACCCCAGCTCCATGGCGCGGTCGATGTCCTCGGGGGAGGCGACACCCTGCTCCACCATCCGCATCGCCTCCAAGCCGAGCACGACTCCCAGTCGCGAGGAGGCGAAGCCTGGTGTGTCGGTGACGACGATCGGCTGCTTGCCGATGCGCTCCGCGAAATCGAGGCAGGCGCTCAGCGTCTCATCGGAGGTCTGCTCCCCCCGCACCACCTCGAGCAGCTTCATGATGTGGACCGGATTGAAGAAGTGCAGCCCGATGACCCGTTCCGGCCGCTCCGTGACGGCGGCGATCTCGCTCACGCTCAGCGACGAGGTGTTGGTGGCGAGGATGGCGTCGTCGGGTGCGTCGGCGTCCGCATCGCGGAAGAGCTGACGCTTGACCTCCATCCGCTCGGGCGCGGCTTCGATGACGAGATCGGCGTCTTCGGTGGCGTCGCGCAGGTCCGCCGCCTTGCGCAGGTTGCTGACGGCGGAGCGCTGCACCTCCTCCGACACCTTGCCACGTTCGACGCCGCCGTCGAGATTCGCCTTGATCTTGGAGAGCGCGTCGTCGGTTTGTCCGGGCTGCGGGTCGTACAAGCTGACGCCACATCCCGCCATCGCGCAAACCTGCGCGATCCCGTGCCCCATCGTGCCGGCGCCCAGCACCGCGACGCGTTCGATCTCCATCGTCACCGGTATCGCCTCATTTGTCGTCACATTGACCTCCACGCGTCAGCGAAAAGAATGAATGAGTCTGTCATCCCGGCGCAAGCCGGGATCCAGGGTCCCTCCGGCACAAAGCCGAACGACGCTGGATTCCCGCCTTCGCGGGAATGACAATCCAAGCGGTTGTGCTGCTCCCGATGTCGTGCATGGGACGGAGCCCACCGGGCCACTATCGTCCCGCGAACGCGGGTTCGCGGCGCTCCCGGAAGGCGGCGATTCCTTCGCGCACGTCTGCGGAGCGGAAGCAGCGGAGCTGCGCTTCGCGCTCGCGCTCCAGCGCGGCTTCGAGCCCGTCATCATACGACAGCGAGCGCTTCGCCTCGCGGATGGCGAGCGGGGCCGCGGCGGCGAGTGAGCGGGCGAAGTCGGCGCGGGCGGCGTCGAAGTCGGCGGCGGGGACGACGCGTTCGAAGAGACCGATGCGAAGGGCTTCCTCCGCCTTCACCATGCGCGCCGAGTAGACCAGCTCCCTGGCTCGACCGGGGCCCACCAGCCGCGGGAGGAACCAGGTGGCGCCCCAGTCGGGGTGCAGGCCGATACGTCCGAAGGTGACGCCGAGCGACGCCCGTTGCGACGCGAAGCGCATGTCGCAGGCGAGCGCGAGCGAGGCGCCTGCGCCCGCCGCGGCGCCGTTCACCGCGGCGACGGTGGGGAAGGGGAGTGCCGCGAGGGTGTGGATGGTCGCGATGCCGGCGTCCACCAGCGCCGCGAATTCGTCCACGGCGTCACGCTGGAGCAGATCCTCCATCACCCTGATGTCGGCTCCCGCCGAAAAGGCGCGGCCGGCGCCGGTGATCACCAGGACCCGCGTCTCCGGATCGTCGCCGGCTCTCTCGAGGGCCTCCCGCAGATCGTCCCGCATGCTGCCGGCGAAGGCGTTCAGCTTTGCCGGCCGGTTCAGGGTGATCGTCGCGACTCCCTCCTCGATCTCGAGCCGGATGCGTCCGGTCTCCTCCTCGCTCACATGCAATCACCGATTTTCCGAGGTTGCCCCTTGGATCCTTCTCCGCGCGAAGCCAAATGAACTTGGCGTAGGTCAAGGCGCGCGAGATACGCCAGTTTCAGTTGCCCTCTACGATCATAGCGATTCCCTGTCCCACCCCGATGCACATGGTCGCCAGCCCGTAGCGAACCTCGCGCCGCCGCATCTCGTGCACCAGCGTGGTGAGGATGCGCGCGCCGGAGCCGCCGAGCGGGTGCCCGAGCGCCACCGCGCCGCCCGAAACGTTGACGATGCCGGGGTCGAGGTCCAATTCCCGAATGCAGGCCACCGATTGCGCGGCGAACGCCTCGTTCAGCTCCACCAGATCGAGATCCGACACTGTCAGGCCCGCCCGTTCCAGCGCCTTGCGCGTCGCGGGAACCGGCCCGATCCCCATGCGGTGCGGGTCCACACCGGCGACGGCGCTGGCGACGATGCGCGCGAGCGGCTCGCCCCCGATCCGGTCCGCGGCTTCCTCGGACACCACCAACAGGGCCGAGGCGCCGTCGTTGATCCCCGAGGCGTTGCCCGCGGTGACGGTCCCGTTCTCCACCCGGAAGGCCGGCCGCAGCGCGCCCAGAGCGTCGCTCGTGGTGTCCGGGCGCGGGTGCTCGTCGGCGTCCACGACCCTGGTCGGACCCTTGCGCTGCGGGACCTCGACGGGGACGATCTCGCTGTCGAAGTGACCCTCTGCCATCGCCCGGGCGGAGCGCTGCTGGCTGACGAGCGCCAATTCGTCCTGGTCGGCGCGGGAAACGCCGTACTCCTCGGCGACGATCTCTGCGGTTTCGCCGAGCCCCACCGTCCACTCCTCCGGCATCTCCGGGTTGACGAAGCGCCACCCGAGCAAGGTGTCGGCAGTTTCGGGAACGCCGCGCGGGTGGCCCACTTCGGGCTTGAGCATTACCCAGGGCGCGCGCGACATGCTTTCGACGCCGCCGGCGACGAAGGTGTCGCCCTCTCCCGCGCGGATCGCGTGCGCCGCGGAGACCACCGCCTGCAAGCCCGACCCGCAGAGGCGGTTCACCGTCTGTCCCGGCACCGTGACCGGAAGCCCCGCGAGCAGCGTCGCCATGCGCGCGACGTTTCGGTTGTCCTCCCCCGCCTGGTTGGCGCACCCCAGGATGACGTCGTCGATCGTGTCCGGCCGTACGCCCGTGCGCTCGACGATCGCCCGTACCACTACCGCTGCGAGGTCGTCGGGCCTGACGCTGGCCAGGGCGCCGCCGTACCTGCCGATCGGCGTGCGGCAGGCGTCGAGGATGAGCGCGCCGCTCATGTCAGGCGAGGTTCACCCAGACGCTCTTGACCTGCGTGTACAGCTCGAGGGCGTTCCTCCCCAGCTCCCGTCCGTACCCCGACTGCTTGTAGCCGCCGAAGGGCGAGCCGGTGTCGAGCACATGGTACATGTTGACCCAGACGGTGCCGGCGCGGAGCGCGTGCGCGGCGCGGTGCGCCAGCCCGACGTCGCCCGTCCACACTGCCGCCGCGAGACCGTACTCGGTGCGGTGCGCGAGGTCGATCGCCTCGTCGAAGGCCGCAAAGGTGGAGACGGCCAACACCGGTCCAAAGATCTCCTCCCGCGCGATCGTCATCTCCGCCGTCACGTTCCCGAAGATGGTGGGCTGGACGAAGTAGCCGCGCTTGCCGTCCACCTCCACCCGCTCGCCGCCGTGGACGAGATCCGCGCCCTCGCGCTTGCCGGTTTCGATGTAGCCGAGGACGCGGTCCAACTGCTCCTGCGAGACCAGCGGCCCCAGCCGCGTCTTGGGATCGAGCGGATCGCCGGGGAGCATCTTCGCGGCGCGACCCGCGAGCTTCTCCAGGAACTCGTCGCGGATCGACTCCTCCAGCAGCAGCCGGGACCCGGCGGTGCACGCCTGCCCGGAGTTGTAAAAGATCGCGCTGGCGGCGCCCCGCACGGCGGCATCCAGATCGGCGTCGGCGAAGACGATGTTGGGGCTCTTCCCGCCCAGCTCCAGCGACACCCGCTTCAGGGTGGCCGCCGCCTCCCGCTGGATGATCTTGCCGACCGCGGTCGAGCCGGTGAAGGCCACCTTGTCCACGTCGGGGTGGCGGACCAGGGCCGCGCCCGCGGTCTCGCCGAAGCCGGGCACGACGTTCAGCACGCCCTCCGGCAGCCCCGCCTCGGCGGCTACGCGGGCGAGCTCCAGCGCAGTAAGCGGCGTCTGCTCGGCCGGCTTGAGCACCACCGTATTCCCGCAGGCGAGGGCGGGGGCGACCTTCCACGCCGCCATCTGCAGCGGATAGTTCCAGGGGATGATCTGCGCGCAGACGCCCACCGGTTCGCGGCGGGTGTAGTTCAGGTACGGCCCGGGGATGGGGAGCACCTCGCCCGTGATCTTGTCCGCCCATCCCGCGTAGTAGCGGAAGCAGTCGATGGCGCCGGCGATGTCGAACATGCGCGCTTCGCGCACCGGCTTGCCGTTGTCGAGCGTTTCCAGCCGGGCGAGCTCGTCGGCGCGCGCCTCCAGCCCGTCGGCGATGGCGTAGAGGAGCCGCCCGCGGCGACGCGCGTCCATCTCCGGCCAGCGCCCGCTCTCGAAGGCGGCGCGGGCGGCGCGCACCGCCCGGTCCACGTCCTCCTCGCCACCCTCGGCCACTTCGGTGAGCGGCTCGGCGGTGGCCGGGTTGATCGTCTCGAAGGTCGCGCCGGAAGCGGCGTCCTGCCACTCGCCGCCGATGAAGAGCCGCCCCGCCTCGATCCCGGGCTCCGCCGTCGCCACGTTGTCTGCCACGGCTATTTCCCGGCGAAGGCCGCCTTGCGCTTCTCCACGTAGGCGGTGAGTCCCTCCTTCGCGTCCTCGGAGTTGAAGAGCGCCGCCTGCAGCTCGCGCTCCAGGGCGAGGCCCTGCTCCAGCGGCATCTGCCCGCCCGTCTGGCAGGCGCGCTTGATGTTGCCTACCGCCATGCTCGCCCGGTCCGGAGTCGTGAACTGCCGGGCGTACTCCATCACCTGCTCGAGGAAGGCGTCGCGGTCGTCGGCGTCCACCACCTTGTTGACGAGGCCGATCCGCTCCGCCTCGTCGAAGTCGGTGTTGACGCCTTCCGTCATCATCTGGATCGCGCGGGAGTGGCCGATCAGCCGCGTCAGCCGCTGCGTCCCGCCGGTCCCGGGCAGCACGCCGAGCGATACCTCCGGCAGCCCCACCTTGCCGGCGCCGCGCCGCGCGATGCGCAGGTCCGCCGCCATGGCGATCTCCAGCCCCCCGCCCACGGTGTGGCCGTTCAGCGCGGCGATCACCAGCTTCGGGGTGTGCTCCAGCCGCGACAGCGTCTCGTTGGCGTGCAGGCAGAAGTAGTACTTCCAGGTCGGGTCGGCCTGCTGGAGCATGTTGATGTTCGCGCCCGCGCAGAAGAACTTCTCGCCCTTGCCGGTGATCACGATCACGTCCACCGACGTGTCGAAGCGCGCCCGGAGGATGGCCGCGTCGAGCTGGCGCATCATCTCGTGGGTGTACGTGTTCGCGGGCGGATCGTCGAGGGTGAAGATGGCGATGCCATCCCGAACCTCGTAGTTCACCAGCGTCGCGGTCTCGGTCGGCACGTCGGAAGTCGCGGTAGCCATCGTTCTCGTTCGGTTGCGGTTGGACAGGGGTGCGGGGCCGGGGCGGTTCAGTCCGCGGCCGCCGGGGTTCGCCACATCGAGGGGCGCAGCTCGCCCGGGGCGGCGGCGCGCGCGCCCGCGGGGACCTCGGCACCCTCCGGAAGGTAGCCCTCGGTGAAGATCCGGAACATGTCGTCCACGATCTTGTCCACCGCGACGTCCTTCTCCGGCCGGTGCCAGTTGTACAGCCAGTTCATCATCCCGAACATCGCGAAGGTCGCCACCCGCGGGTCCATGTCGCCGGCGGGGCGCAGCTCCTTCAGGGCTTCGGTCGCGACGTCGGAGAGGCGCCGCTTCTTCGCGTTCACCACCCGGCGGAACTCGCCGGTCAGTGCCTCGGCCTCGTGGGAGAGCAGCTTCATCTCGTCCTTGGCCGAGATGAAGTAGCGCAGGTGCGTCTCCATCAGGATCCGCAGCCTGCGCAGAGGATCGTCCACCCCCTCGAGGAGCCGCTCCAGGCTTGCGAGGAGCGTGCCGAAGGCGTGGTCCTGGATCAGGAAGAGCAGCTCTTCCTTGCTGTCGAAGTAGTAGTACAGCCCGGAGAGGCTCACGCCGGTCTCGCGGGCGATGTCGCGGATGCTGGCCTGGTGGTAGCCCTTCTCCGCGAAGATTCGCGCCGCGGTGCGGAGGATGCTCTCCAGCTTCTCGTCGTACGCGGTCCTCTCGTCCGTCATGCGCCTCTTGCTGCGTAAACCCGGTCTATCGAACGTCCGCTCAACCTATCCCGCGCGCGGAAAGGGTGTCAAGCCGTGCCCTCGCATCCGCTTGCCCGATCACGGCGGTTGCGGTATTCTTGTCGGTTCCGGGCGCTCGACCGGCCCTCCTCGCAGCGATCCCCACGAGCCGATGCCCCGCAATCTCGCGCGCTCCGTCGTCCTGCTGACGCTGCCCCTGCTGGCGGCCTGCGAAGACTCGCCCACCGGGCCGGCTTCGTACGCGCAGGTGGTGGACGGCGCCACCTGGGTGGCCGTTTCGGAGCCGGCGGGGATGGCCGCGGTGGACGAGTGGCTCGCCTACGTAGCCCCCGCGGCCGAGGCGGACGTGCGGGTGCTGCGGGCCT
>JBPCJG010000035.1:0-3500 GCA_051005515.1 Longimicrobiaceae bacterium | reverse complement strand
CTTCCGGGAAGACGCGCCGAAACCCACCTTTGTCGTGGACATCACCGAGCAGATCGACATCAAGATGCGGGCGGTGGAGTGCTACGCCTCGCAGTTCGACGCAAGAACCTGGGGGGGAGAGGTCTTTCCCGGCGGGGAGCGCTCACTGTACGAACAGGTGAGGATGCACGCAGCCCGCTACGGCTCGCTGATCCGCACCGCGTACGGGGAGCCCTTCTGGACCGTCGAGACGATGCGGGTGGACGACGTGGTAGCCCTGGAGGTGCGTTCGATCTGACGCCGGATCAACGACGGACCACGAAGTGCACGGACCCCGCCTGGCCGTTCACCGGCTCCCGCCGCACCGCGAATTCCACTTCGTCCCCTTCGCGCAGCACCTCATCGGCTCCGATCTCGCGGACCCGGCTGAAGTGGAAGTGGTAGTTGAGCTGGTTCTCCCCCTGGAGGAAGCCGTACTCCCGCTCCGGGAAGACACGCTCGACCACGCCGCGGAACGTTTGTTCTTCCGCCGCCGCGCCGTTGGACGCTGGGCCGGGTCCGCGCTCGCTCGTGAAGCGGTCGGCGATCTGGTCGAGCCAAACGATCGGATGGTCGCGGGGGAGCTCGATGCCCGGGTGGACGTACTCCTGCGAGCACGCTCCCCAGATGCTGGCGATCGCCACCTGCTTACCGAGCCGCCGGGTACCCAGCAGCGCCGGGAGGAAGTCGCGATCGCCGGCGACGACGATCGCGACGTCGTAGGCCCCCGGGAGGACCGCCTGCGTCAGCAGCGCCGTCGCGAGCCCGATGTCCACCTCCTTTTCGACCGGCGCGAAGTCGTCGTCCGGCTCCCGCTCCGCCCGCGACACCCGTTTGCCGCGGAAGTCGAAGCCGTAGGCGCTGACGTCGTAGAGGTACCGCTCTCGGAGCATCTGGCAGAACCCCAGGCGCCGCTGCACCGCCGCTTCGTCCGCGGGGGCGTGGTTGACGGCGTACGATCCGAAGAGGTGGGTGCGCACCAGGGTCAAGCCCGCGAGGTTCGCCGCGCTCGCGACCAGCGCATCGCACACGACGCGGGGGAGCAGGCCGTAGTCGATGCTCACGCCGCCGGAGCCGCCGAGACGATCCTGATTGGCGTGCAGCCACGAGCCGTCGATGAAGAGCATCGCCTTCAGCATCGCCTATCTCTCCCGGCAGCGCACCTCGATCACCAGCCGCTTCCAGCTGGGGGTCTCGGTGCCGCGCACCCGCAGCGCCGTCGCCGACGCCGAGCCGCCTTCCATCATCCAGGGGGCGAGCCACTGGTTGATTTCCGGGGGGAGGTGGCCGACCGGATCGCCGGCCTGCAGGTGGACCCAGACCGCGGGATCGTCTTCCCCCGGCGGATCGGGAATCAGCACCAAAGGATCACCGGCGGTGACCTCTTCGAGGTGGTTCGCCCGTTCCCCGAAGACGGTGCCGTGTACGGTCGCACGAAAGGTGGGGGGTCGCTCCAGCGGCAGCGTATGGCTCATGAGATCTTTCGATGGGAAGAGGCGCCGCTGCCAATCTAGCGACCCCGAACGCGGGGCTCAACGGCACCTGGGCGACGTTCGCGGTTATGACGGTGCGAACCGAAATCCATGTCATGAGATCCGTCTATCTCGACAACGCCGCGAGCGCGCCGCTCCGTCCCGAGGTGCGCGAAGCGATGATCGCGCACCTGGGAGCCGACGACGGCAACCCCTCGAGCGCCCATGGTTGGGGGCGCCGCGCGCGCGCGGCGCTGGACGACGCACGCGACAGGCTCGCGGCTACGCTTGGGGCCGCGCCGCCGGAGATCGTCTTCACCCGCGGCGGCACCGAAGCCGACAACCTGGCGGTCTTCGGACGCGCCGCTGCGGCCGGCGGGGCGCCCATCGTCTGCTCGGGCGTCGAGCACCCCGCGGTACGGGACGCCGTGCAGTCGCTCACGCAGCGGGGCATCGCTACGCACCAACTGCCGGTGAACGGCGACGGCGTGACCGAGGCGGCGGCACTGGAGCCGCTCCTGCCGCTGGAGCCCGGCCTGGTTTCCGTGATGTGGGCCAACAACGAGACCGGCGCGCTCCAGCCGATCGAACACCTCGCCGCGCGCTGCGACGACGCCGGCATCTGCTTCCACAGCGACGCGGTCCAGGCGTTCGGCAGGGTGCCGATCAGGGTGGACGAGACGCCCGTGGCGCTCCTTTCTCTCAGCGCGCACAAGATCGGCGGCCCGCGTGGGGTGGGGGCGCTGTTCGTCCGCCGCGGCACCGGAGTCGAGCCGCTCCTGCGCGGTGGCAGTCAGGAAAGCGGGCTGCGCCCGGGGACGGAGGACGTCACCGGCGCAGTCGGCTTCGCGCTCGCCGCCGAACTCGCGGTTCAGGAGCGGGAGGCGGAGGCGACCCGTCTCGCCGCGCTGCGCGACCGCCTGGAGGCGGGGCTCCGGGCGGCGACACCCGAGCTGGTGGTGCTCGCCGCCGGCGCCGAGCGCCTCCCGCACCTCTGCCAGGTGGCGCTTTGCGGTGCCCAGCGGGAGGCGATCCTCGTTGCATTGGACCTGGAAGGCGTCGCCGTTTCCGCCGGGTCCGCCTGCGCCACAGGCGCTGCGCGACCATCGCATGTGCATCGGGCGATGGGGGTGGCCGACGACGTCGCCGCAGGTGCGATCCGCTTTTCCCTCGGACACGCGACGACGGACGACGAGGTGGAACTGGCGATCGCCGCGTGGAAGCGGGTAGTGGAGCGGATCGCCGCGGTGGCAGCGTGACGGCGTCCCCTCGTACCGTGCTCGTCGCCATGTCGGGCGGCGTGGACTCTTCGGTAGCCGCGGCGCTGTTGGTCGAGCAGGGGCACCGGGTGGTCGGGGCCACGATGAAGACCTTCTGCTACGCCGAAAGCGACGCGGCGAGCCAGACCTGCTGCGGCCTCGACGGCATCGCCGACGCGCGCCGAGTCGCGGACCGCCTGGGCATCCCGCATTACGTCTTCGACGTGGAAAGGGACTTCACCCGCGACGTGATCGACGACTTCGTCGCCGAATACGCAGCCGGGCGGACGCCGAACCCCTGCGTGCGCTGCAACGGCAACACCAAGTTCCGCGACCTGCTGAAGCGCGGTGCCCTGCTCGGCTGCGACGCCATCGCCACCGGTCACTACGCCCGCATGGGAAACGACGCCGACGGCAACCCCCGCCTGCTGCGCGGAATGGACGGCAACAAGGATCAGGCGTACTTCCTCTGGGCGCTCCCTCCCGAGATCCTCCCGAAGCTCCTTTTTCCGCTCGGCGAGCTGACCAAGCCCCAGGTGCGGGAGCGCGCTCGCGCGCTGGGTCTGACGACGGCGGAGAAGCCGGAAAGCCAGGAGATCTGCTTCGTGCCGACCGGGGATTACACGGACGTTTTGGAGCAGCGCCTCGGGGCCGGCCACCCCGCCCTTTCGCCCGGAGCGCTGGTCACCACGTCGGGCGAGACGGTGGGTGAGCACGCCGGCTACGCCCGCTACACGGTAGGCCAGCGCCG
>JBPCJG010000034.1:0-4199 GCA_051005515.1 Longimicrobiaceae bacterium | reverse complement strand
TCCTCGTAGAGCCGCGTCCCGTGGCCGATGCGGTTCGCCTTGCAGTAGTGGAGCGCCTGGTGGATCGATTCCGCGCCGTACGCCTCCCCCGCGTGGATGGTCGCCGCCATGTTCTTGTTGATGACGGTGAAGAAGGCGTCCTTGTGCTTCTTCGCGGGGTAGTTGTACTCGGCGCCGGCGAGATCGAAGGCGACGACGCCGCGATCCTTGTACGCCACTGTGAGGTCGGCGAGATCGCGCGAGGTGGCCGGCTCCATGTTGCGGATCCCGCAGATGATGATCGCCGTGCGGATGCCCAGCTCCCGCTCCGCCCGCTTCAGACCGCGCAGCGGCGCGTCCACCGCCTCGGTGAGCGGCAGCCCCTCCTGGGTGACGAGGATTGGTGAGTAGCGGATCTCTGCGTAGCGGACGTTCTCTCCCGCGAGATCCTCGGCCAGCTCGTAGGCGATCCGCTCCAACGCGTCGGCGGTCTGCATCACCGAAAGGGTGACCGCGAAGCGCTCCAGGTAGTCCACCAGGTTGCGCGCGTCCCGGACGTGCATGTAGTCGCGCAATTCCTCCGGGTTGTCCGCCGGCATCGGCTTTCCCTCCCGCAGCGCCAGCTCGAGCATCGTTTCCGCGCGGAGCGAGCCGTCCAGGTGGACATGCAGCTCGGGCTTCGGCAGCCGGTGGAGTCGCTCCCTCGTCACCTCGATCGTCATCTCGTCTCCCTCAGATCAGGATTCCCACGACGCAGGCAGTCATGAACGCCGCCAGCGTGCCCGCGATCATCGCTCGCAAACCGATGCGGCTCAGGTCGCTCCGCCGTTCGGGCGCGATGCCGCCGATGCCGCCGATCTGGATGGCGATGCTGCTGAAGTTGGCGAAGCCGCAGAGCGCATAGGTGGCGATGACTACCGAGCGGGCGGAGAGCGTGCTGCCGCTCTGCAGCAGCTCCGCCAGGTGCAGGTACGCGACGAACTCGTTCACCGCGGTCTTTTCGCCGATCAGCGTGCCCACCGCGAGCGAGTCCTGCCACGGCACCCCCATCAGCCAGGCGAACGGCGCGCCGACCACGCCGAGGATCGCCTGCAGCGTCAGCTCCGCTCCGAACCACCCCGCCATCCAGCCGAGAATCCCGTTGATCAGGGCGATTAGCGCGATGAAGGCCAGCAGCATGGCGCCCACGTTGAGCGCGAGCTGCAGCCCTTCCGCGGCCCCCCGCGCCGCGGCGTCGATTACGTTCACGTCGGGGCGTTCGAGCTCCACCCGCAACTCGCCGCGGGTCACCGGCTCCTCGGTTTCCGGATACATCACCTTCGAGATCGCGAGCGCGGCCGGCGCGGACATCACCGAAGCGGCGATCAGGTGACCGGCGATGTCGGGGAAGTAGGCGACGAGCATCCCCACGTACGCGGCGAGCACTCCGCCGGCGACGGTCGCGAAGCCGCCGGTCATCACCGCGTGTAGCTCGCTCATCGTCATGCTGTGGACGAACGGCTTGATCAGCAGCGGCGCTTCCGTCTGCCCCACGAAGATGTTGCCGGCCGCGTTCAGGCTTTCGGCGCCCGACGTCCCCATCGTCCGCGCCATCACCCAGGCGAAGCCCCGCACCACCCACTGCATCACCCCGAGGTAGTAGAGCAGGGTCATCAGCGAGGAAAAGAAGATGATCGTCGGCAGGACGTTGAACGCGAAGAACGCGCCCGTCGCCGCCCAGGTCCCGGACGCGGTGACGGGGCCGAAGGGGCCGTCGGTGGGGCCTACCGGCACGTTCGGCAGCACCAGATTGCCGAAGATGAAGCGCGCTCCTTCGGTGGTGTAGCCGAGCAGCGCGACGAAAACGTCGTTCAGACCGGCGAAGAAGCCCCTGCCCAGTGGCGTTTTGAGGATGAGCAGGCCGAAGAGCAGTTGCAGCGCGACCCCGATCGCGACCGGCTTCCAGCGCACCGCCTTGCGGTGCACACTCAGCGCCCAGGCGAGGGCTACGAACGCCAGCAGTCCGAGCAGACTCTGCGCCCGCTCCACGAGCGTGCTGCCGGCCGCTTCCTCGCGCGCCAGCCGGGTGCGCTGCGCCGCGGCGACGTCCGCCGTCACCGGCCCCGGCTCGGCGCCTACCACTCCGCTCCCCACCTCCTGAGCGCCCACCCCTGCGGCCAGCAGCAATGCCGCCGTTGCCCAGAGCGGGAGCAGGTAGGCGAGCCATCTCCGGGGAAGGCGCATCGGCGGGGCGGCAGGCGGCGATGCCGGGCGGGGAACCCGGTGGAAGGGGCGGAATGATACGCCTACCACTCCAGCCGCGCCACCTCCTCTCGCGGGAGCTGGATTCCGGCGCGTTTCGCCGTTACCAGCCGCTCCTTCTCGAAGGGCTTGATCAGCAGCAGTCCTACGACGAAGCCGCCGACGTGTGCCCAGACGGCGACGCCGCCGGATTCCCCCGCCTCGGGTCCGAACTGCACCGTAGCCATCGCCAGCTGGATGAAAATCCAGTAGCCGAGCAGGAAGAGCGCGCTCAGGTTGAGCACGAAAAAGGGCGGGATCCAAGTCTTTACGCGGACGCGCGGGTAGAGCAGGATGTACGCGCCCATCACACCGCTGATCGCGCCGCTCGCCCCCACCGCGGGGAGCGCGCTGGAAGGCGTGAGGAAGACGTGGGCGAGCCCCGCCGCGACGCCGCAGATCAGATAAAAGGCGATGAAGCGGAGGTGCCCCATCGAATCCTCGATGTTGTTCCCGAAGACCCAGAGGAAGAGCAGGTTGCCGAGCAGGTGCTCCCACCCGCCGTGCATGAACATGGAGGTGAGGAGCGAGCTCCAGCCGAGCCCCTCGCGACCGCAGGCGCCGGTGATCTCGCATGGATAGGTGCCGTACGAGTAGACCGAAGCTTCGAGTGCCTGGGGTGTTCCCGCTCCCTGCAAGAGGAACCAGACCGCCAGGTTCGCCGCGATCAGCGCGACGGTGACGAAGGGGGTTATCTCCGTCGGGTTCTCATCCTTGAGAGGGATCAAGGGTAGCGGTCTCCGTGATGAGGGGAGACGAAAGATACCCGCGTCCGCGGCAGAGCCAAAACTTTCGCGCGGGGTCGGGCCGGAGTAGCTTGGCCGCGAACGCATCCCCTCGCCCGGAGTCGCCCATGCACGACATCTCCCGTCCGCTCTTCGTTTTCCTCCTCCTGCTGCTCTGCGCCTTCCCCGCCGACGCGCAGACGCCGCGGGTCACAGCGGTGCGGGCAGGCGCGCTGATCGACGGGACCGACGGCGCCGTCCGGCGCGATGCGCTGATCGTGATCCGCGACGGCCGCATCAGCGAGGTCACAGAGGGGGGTCAACCGCCAGCCGGGGCGGAGGTGATCGACCTTTCCGGATGGACGGTGCTGCCGGGATTGATCGACATGCACACCCACATCACCGGAGATCCGAGCGACGGCTACGCAGACCGCGGGCTGCACGAGACGCCGGGCTTTGCGGCGCTGCGCGGGGCCAAGAACGCGCGGCTGACGCTGCTCGCGGGGTTCACTACCGTTCGCAACGTCGGTGCGAGCGAGTGGGCCGACGTGGCGCTGAAGCAGGCGGTCGAGCAGGGAGTGGTGCCCGGGCCGCGAATCTTCACCGCCGCGCACTCCATCGGCATCACCGGCGGACACTGCGACGAGAACGGCTTCCGCCCCGATCTGCGGGAGGAGCCGGACATCCGTCAGGGGATCGCCAACGGCAACGACGAGGTGCGCGCGGCGGTTCGCTACCAGATCAAGTACGGGGCCGACCTGATCAAGACGTGCGCGACGGGGGGCGTGCTTTCCGCGGGCGACGCGGTAGGCGTGCAGCAGTATTCGCAGGAGGAGCTGGAAACGATGGTCGAAACCGCCGCGCTCGCCGAACGCAGGGTGGCCGCGCACGCGCACGGGCTCGAGGGGATCAAAGCGGCGGTGCGGGCGGGGGTCGCATCCATCGAGCACGGCTCGATCCTCGACGACGAGGCGCTCCGCATGATGAAGCAGCGCGGCACCTACCTGGTGCCGACGATGATGGCGTTCGAGTACGTGGTGGCTGGGGCACGCAGCGGCAAGCTGGCTCCCTGGTCGGCCGAAAAGGCGCTCGAGATCGCGCCGCACGCCCGCGAATCCGTCCAGAAGGCGATCCGGGCGGGCGTGCCGATCGCCTTCGGCACCGACGCGGGGGTCTTTCCCCACGGCACCAACGCCGACGAGTTCCGCCTCCTGG
>JBPCJG010000033.1:0-18430 GCA_051005515.1 Longimicrobiaceae bacterium | reverse complement strand
AGCCGCAGGTCGCGCAGGATCTCCACCCGCTCGAGCGCGTCGATGTCGGAATGGAGGTAGCGGACCCTCACCCCGTGCTGCTGAAAGAACTCGGTGAGGTCTTCGGACATGCGCTTGGTGAGCGTCGTCACCAGCACCCGTTCGCCACGCTCCTCCCGAATCCGGATCTCCGCGAGGAGATCGTCCACCTGGCCGCGCACCGGGCGCACCGACACCTCCGGATCGAGCAGGCCGGTGGGGCGGATGATCTGCTCCACCACCACGCCCCCGGTGCGCTCCAGCTCGTACGGTCCGGGCGTCGCGGAGACGAAGAGAGCGCGCGGCACCAATTCTTCCCACTCCGCAAAGGTGAGCGGGCGGTTGTCGAGCGCCGAAGGGAGGCGGAAGCCGTGCTCGACCAGCACCAGCTTGCGGGAGCGGTCACCGTTGTACATCCCGCCGATCTGCGGGACGGAAACGTGCGACTCGTCCACGATGACGAGGAAGTCCTCGGGGAAGTAGTCGTAGAGGCAGGCGGGGCGCTCCCCTTCCGCCCGCCCCGCGATGTGGCGCGAGTAGTTCTCGATCCCCGCGCAGGTACCGATCTCGAGCATCATCTCGAGGTCGAAGCGGGTGCGGGTCTCCAGCCGCTGCGCCTCCAGCAGCCGCCCATCCCCCATCAATTCCCGCAGCCGCTCGTCGAGTTCACTGCGGATGCGACCCGCCGCGCGATCGAGCGTGGAGCGCTGGGTGACGAAATGGGTGGCCGGATAGATCGCCGCGCGCGGGAGCTGGGCGATGGTGTCGCCGGTGAGCGGTTCGAAGCGGGTGATACGGTCGATCTCGTCGCCCCACAGCTCGATCCGCACCGCCTGCTCGTCATAGGCGGGAAAGACCTCCACCGTGTCGCCGCGTACCCGGAAGGTGCCGCGTTCGAATGCGGCGTCGTTGCGCTGGTACTGGATCCCCACGAGCGCGCCGAGGATGTCGCGGCGCGCGATCCGCTGCCCCTTTTCGAGAGTCAGCATCAGCGCGCGGTACTCGCGCGGATCGCCCAGGCCGTAGATGCAGGACACCGAAGCGACGATGATGACGTCGTCGCGCTCCATCAGCGACGAGGTGGCGCGCAGCCGCAGCCGCTCGATGTCCTCGTTGATGGAGGAGTCCTTTTCGATGTAGGTGTCCGTGGTGGGGACGTACGCTTCCGGCTGGTAGTAGTCGTAATAGGAGATGAAGTATTCGACCGCGTTGCGCGGAAAGAACTGCTTCAATTCGCCGTAGAGCTGCGCGGCGAGCGTCTTGTTGTGGCTCATCACCAGCGTCGGCTTGCCGTGCGCGGCGATGGCGTGCGCCATGGTCAGCGTCTTCCCGGTGCCGGTGGCGCCCAGCAGCGTCTGATAGCGATCTCCACGCTCCAGCCCGGCGGTCAATTCCGCGATCGCCTTCGGCTGGTCGCCGGCGGGTTCGAAAGGGGAAACGAGTTCGAAAGGCACGGCTCAGATCTCCCCTTCCTCCACGGCCTCGCGGCGTTCGACCGTGAGCACTCCCTTGATCCGGCGGATCGCCGTCAACACCCGCTTCAGGTGGGCGAGGTTCTCGACCTCGACGACGAACTGCCCGCGCATCCCCATCTCCTCGGCGCGGATGTCGGCGCTCTTGATGTTGGTGCTGGTTCCGGAGATGGTCGAAGCGATGTCGGCAAAGAGGCCGCGGCGGTCGGTCCCCTCCATGACGAGCCGCACCAGGAAGCGCTCTCCGGCGTCCGCTTCCCACTCGATCTCGACCCTGCGCTCCGGGTGATCGGCGAGCTGGAGGACGTTGGGGCAGTCGACGCGATGGATCGAGACGCCGCGCCCGCGGGTGATGTATCCCGTGACGTCGTCGCCGGGGACCGGCTGGCAGCACTGCGAATAGCGCAGCAGCATGCCCTCCATCCCCTGGATCTTGACGCCCTTGGGCTTGCCGCGGACACGCGAGACCAGCCGGTCGAACGCCGACGGCGGCCGCTCCGGGACGCTTCCGGTGTCCGGCCACAGCTCGCGGAACACGGCGGACGGTCCCAGGTCGCCGCGGGCGAGCGCGGCGTAGAGGGCTTCCGTGTCGGGGAGATCCAGCCCGCGGGCTACGGCTCTGAGGCGCTCCTCCCCCACCTTCTCCCGCCGCGCCTTGCGGATCTCGCGCTCGAGGAAGTCGCGTCCGACACGCACGGCACGCTCCGTCTCGTCGCTGCGGATCCACTGGCGGATCTTGTTGCGGGCGCGGGCTGTCTTGACGAAGGCGAGCCAGTCTCGCGAGGGACGCTGCTTCGGGTCGGTGAGGATTTCGACGGCGTCGCCGTTCTTGAGCTCGCGCGAGAGCGGCGCGATGCGACCGCCCACCCGCGCTCCCGCGCAGTGCAACCCGACCTCGGTGTGCACCGCGAAGGCGAAGTCGATGGGGGTCGCCCCCCTGGGGAGCTGCTTCACGTCCCCCTGGGGCGTGAAGACGAAGATCTCGTCCTGGAAAAGGTCGATGCGGAGGAACTCCATGAACTCCTCCGGCTCCCGCGTGTCCTGCTGCCACTCCAGCACCTGCCGGAACCAGCTCAGCGTCTCGTCCACCTCGTCGCCGCCGCGGCTTTCCTTGTACTTCCAGTGCGCCGCGATCCCCACCTCGGCGGTGCGGTGCATCTCACGGGTGCGGATCTGGATTTCGTAGAGCCGTCCCCCCGGACCGAAGATGGTCGTGTGGAGGCTCCGGTACATGTTCGACTTGGGAGTCGCGATGTAGTCGTGGAAACGCTCCTGCAGCGGCGTCCATTCGTTGTGGATGACGCCGAGCGCGTGGTAGCAGTCCGCGACACTGTCGACGATCACGCGGATCGCCATGAGGTCGTAGATCTCCTCGTACGGCTTGTCCCGCGCCAGCATCTTGCGGTGGATCGACCAGAGGTGCTTCGGGCGGCCGGTCACCTCGCAGGAGATTCCCGCCTCGGCCAGCTCGCTCTGCAGAGGGTTGCGCAGCAGCTCGATCAGGGCTTCCCGCTTGCGCCGCTTCCCCTCCACCTTGCGCGCCAGATTGCGGTACGCGTCGGCTTCGAGGAACTTGAAGCAGAGGTCTTCCAGCTCCCACTTGACCGTCGCGACGCCGAGGCGGTGCGCGAGCGGCGCGTAGATCTCCCGCGTCTCGATGGCGATGCGCTGCTGCTTCTGCGGCGGAAGGTGCTCGAGCGTCCGCATGTTGTGCAGCCGGTCGGCGAGCTTGACCAGGATGACGCGCGCGTCCTGCGCCATCGACAGGAGCAGCTTGCGGTAGTTTTCGACCTGCTGTTCCGTGTTGGTGCGGAACTGCACGCGCGCGATCTTGGTGAGGCCTTCCACCACCGCGGCGACGCCCGGGCCGAAAGTATCGAGTACGTCCTCCGGCGTGGCGGAGGTGTCCTCCACGACGTCGTGGATGAGCCCGGCCGCGAGGGTTACCGTGTCCAGGTGCAGGTCGGCGAGGATCTCCGCGACCTCGATGCAGTGGACGATGTACGGTTCTCCGGAGAGCCGCTTCTGCCCGGCGTGCGCGATGCGGCTGAACTCGTACGCCCGGGTGATCAGCTCGAGGTCGAGCCGCTCCAGGTACGGCTCGAGCTTGCCGAGCAGCCCCGGCGGGAGCACTTCGCGGGCGATCTCGTCCGCGGTCTGCGGAACGGGAGGCGAGGCGCTAGCCATCCCAGAGCCCCGCTTCGACGAAAGAAGTGTAGCCGCTCTCGCCGACGATGACGTGGTCGAGCACGGCGATCCCTACGGTTTCCCCGGCGGCGCGGAGCTGCCGGGTGACGGCACGGTCTTCCGCGGAAGGCGCGTGGTCGCCGCTGGGGTGATTGTGGACCAGGATCACCGCCGCGGCGGATGCGGCGATCGCGCGGCGGAAGACCTCGCGTGGATGCACCAGCGACGCGTCCAGTGTCCCGCGGGTGACTTCGAGATCGCGGACGATCCGGTTCTGGGTGTCGAGCAGGAGCACGTGGAACTCCTCCTGTGCGAGGTCGCGCATCGTCGAACGGACGTGCTCGTACACATCGCGGGCCCCGCGAAAGCGGCCGCGCTCCGGCCGCCGTTCGTCCGCGGCGCGGCGCCCCAGCTCGAAGGCGGCGAGGATCTTGGTGGCCTTGGCGGGGCCGATCCCCGGCACCTGGCAGAGCTCCGCCCGATCCGCGGCGGCGATGCGGCGCAGCGGCTCCGCCTCTCCGGGGCGCCCGAAATGGCGCAGCAAGTCACCGGCCACGTCGAGCGCCGACCGCGCCGACCGCCCCGCCGCGGCAGGCACCCCGGTCTCGATCAGAATCGCGAGCAGCTCCCGCGGCGAAAGCGCCCGGGGACCGACGGCCTCCAGGCGCTCGCGCGGTCGCTCTTCGGCCGGCCACTCGCGGATCGCATAGCCCTGCCGCTCGGTTTCAGACATCAGGGCAAACGCATGATGAGCCCTTTCGTTGCTGTTCAGCCGTTGTTTTTCGTTGCCGTTCCGCCGTTCCCGACTCGAAGCTTCGGTGAAGAGAAATCGTCCAGATCAAGGAGCGTGAGGAGCGCCGACTGAGGCGTACGTCTGTACGCCGCAGGGAGCGCGCGACGAGCAGCGACGCCGAGCTGGGCGATTTATCGAGCCGCTACCCCAGGCGACCGTGGCACTTCTTATATTTTCTACCGCTCCCGCACGGACACGGATCATTGCGCCCCACCTCGGCGACCGCCGTCGCAGGCTGCCGTGCCCCGCTCTCACCGCGGTTGGTGGCGAACGATGCCGGCGACGGCGCGTTGCGCTCCACCCGGGCCATGGGGTTCACGCCGAGCGGCGCCGCCAGCGGGGCGGGCTCGGGCGCCGGCGCGGGCGCCGGCACCGCCTCGCGGCCGACGAAGGCAGCGGACGGCGCAGTGGCCTGCCGCGGCGTCGCTAGATCGAGCAGCGGAGGCGGCGGGGGCGCGGGCGCTTCCGCCGTCAGCCGCGCCCGGAAGACCAGCCGGGTGATCGACGAGTGCAGGTCCTGCATCAGATCGACGAACATGTCGAACGCTTCCTGCTTGTACTCGATCAGCGGGTCCTTTTGGCCCCAGCCGCGGAAACCGATCGACGCCTTCAGGCTGTCGAGGTCGTAGAGGTGGTCCTTCCACTTCTCGTCGATGGTGGAAAGGACGATGAAGCGCAGCAGCGGATCTTCGTGCGACCCGAAGCCCGACAGCTTGGCGTGAAAGTGCTCGCGCGCCACCTCGGTCAGGTGCTCTTCGAGCTCGGCGCGGTGTTCGAAGGGCGGCTCGGCGTCCTCCTCCAACGGGAGTCGCGGCGCGCTCAGGCCGAAGTCGATCTCCAGGCGCTGGCGGAGCGCCACCAGGTCCCAAACTTCCGGGTGCTCGTCCTCGGGCGCGTACTCGTCGAGGAGCCGGGGGATGGTCTTCTCGATCATCTCCCAGACCTCACCCTTCAATTCCTCGCCTCCTTCGAGCGCAAAGGCGCGCAGGTCGTAGATCACCTCGCGCTGCTGGTTCATCACGTCGTCGTAGTCCAGCAGCCGCTTGCGGGCCTCGAAGTTCTGCATCTCGACCCGCTGCTGTGCCTTGCCGATGGAACGCGTCACTAGCGAGTGGGTGATCACCTCCCCCTCCTCCGCCCCCATCTTGTCCATCACCCGGGCGATGCGGTCCATCCCGCCGAAGAGACGCATCAGGTCGTCCTCGAGCGACAAAAAGAACTGCGTGGCGCCGGGATCCCCCTGGCGGCCCGCGCGTCCGCGGAGCTGCCGGTCGATGCGGCGTGATTCGTGGCGTTCCGAGCCGATGATGTGCAGGCCGCCGGGCTCCGTCTCCGCCTGCCCGTCCTCTTCCCATTCGCGCTCGGCGGTGACCCCGGCGCCCAGCTTGATGTCGGTGCCGCGCCCCGCCATGTTCGTGGCGATCGTGACCGACCCGGGCTGCCCCGCGTTGGCGACGATCTGCGCCTCCCGCCCGTGGTACTTCGCGTTCAGCACCTCGTGGGGGATGCCGCGCCGCTTGAGCATCCTCGACAACGTCTCGGACACGTCCACGTTGACGGTGCCTACCAGCACCGGGAGCTGCATGGAGTGGAGCCGCTCGGTCTCGTCTACCAGCGCGTTGTACTTTTCGCGGCGTGTTTTGAAGATCAGGTCGTGACGGTCGTCGCGGATGATCGGGCGATTGGTGGGGATGACCATCACGTCCAGATTGTAGATCTGGTGGAACTCGTTCTCCTCGGTCTCGGCGGTGCCGGTCATCCCGGCGAGCTTGTCGTAGAGCCGGAAGTAGTTCTGGATGGTGACGGTGGCGAGGGTCTGCGTCTCGGCCTTGACCGACACCCCCTCCTTCGCCTCGACCGCCTGGTGCAGCCCGTCCGACCAGCGCCGGCCGTGCATCATCCGGCCGGTGAACTCGTCGACGATCATCACCTCGCCATCCTGCACTACGTACTGCTCATCCTTGTTGAAAAGAGCGTACGCTTTCAGCAATTGATGGATGATATGGATGCGCTCGCTCTTCGCGGCGTACTCCCGCTCCAGCGCCTCCTTGCGCTCCCGCTTCTCCTCCACGGACAGATCGACGTCGTGCTCCAGCCGGTCGATCTCCTCCGAAATGTCCGGCACCACGAACGCCTCGTGGTCGTCGGGCGAAAGGACGTCGAGACCCTGGTCGGTGAGGTGGGCGTTGTGCCCCTTCTCGTCCATCGCGAAGAGCAGCGTTTCTTCCAACTCGTGGAGCCGCTTCTCGCGCATGTAGTCGGCCTCGACCTTGGAAAGCATCTTCTGCAGGCCCGGGTCGTCGGCGAGGATCTTGAGCAGCCGCTTGTTGCGCGGTACGCCGCGCCGCGCGAGGAGCAGCTTCTCGCCCGCGGCGTAGCTGTCACCGCTCTCGATCTCCCGCTCCGCCTCAGCGATCAGGTCGTTGACGATGCGCGACTGGCGCCGGTAGAGATCAGCGACCGACGGATTGTAGCGCGCGTAGGCGTCGTTCACCTCCGACCCCACGGCTCCGGAGATGATCAGCGGGGTGCGCGCCTCGTCGATCAGGACCGAGTCGACCTCGTCGATGATGGCGTAGTGATGGCCGCGCTGCACCCGCTGCTCCAGCGACTGCACCATGTTGTCGCGCAGGTAGTCGAAGCCGAACTCATTGTTGGTGCCATAGGCGATGTCGGCGCCGTACGCCTCGCGCCGTTCCGGGCTGCCGGGTTCGTGCAGGTCGATGCAGCCGACGGACAGGCCGAGAAAACCGTAGAGATGCCCCATCCACTCCGAGTCGCGCTGGGCCAGGTACGAGTTGACCGTGACCAGGTGGGCTCCCCGCCCGGCCAGCGCATTCAGGTACAGGGGCATGGTCGCGACCAGCGTCTTTCCTTCGCCCGTGGCCATTTCCGCCACCTTCCCCTGGTGGAGCACCATGCCGCCGATGAGTTGCACGTCGTACGGCACCATGTCCCAGACCAGCGTCTGGCCGGTGACGTGCAGCTCGCTCCCCACCAGGCGCCGGCACGCCTCCTTGACGGTGGCGAACGCCTCGAAAAGGATGTCGTCGAGGGTGGCTTCGATCGCCGCCTTGACCTCCTTCTCGACCTCTCCGATCCGCTCGGAGAGCCGCTCGCGTTCGACGGCGCTCTCGGAAGCGCGCCGCTCCGCGCGGAGCGACTCCAGCTCCGCGCGCGGCTCGGCGGTGCCTTCCGCGACGAGCGAGCGGAACCTCTCCGTCTGCGCCCGCAGCTCCTCGTCGGACAGATTCTGCAGCCGCTCCCACTCCGCGTTGATCCGCTCCACCATCGGCGTGAGGCGTTTCACCTCCCGCTGATGGCGGCTTCCGAACACCCGATTGACTATGCCTTTCAACATGAGACTCTGTCTGCACAAGGAGACGGGATCAGGTACAGCCCCCGCCGCTCCACGATCTTTCGCACCCCCTCCGGAACCAGGTAGCGGATCGAGCGTCCGCTGGCCACCCGGTCGCGGAGGTCCGTCGCGGAGATGTCGATCCGCGTGACGGGCACCTCCAGCGCATCCGGGTAGAGCGGAACGCCGCCGCTTCCGCCGCCGCGGGCGAGCACCGCGAGCCGCGCCAGCCGGAGGATCTCGCCGGGCTCCCGCCATCCCGGGAGCTGTTCGAGGTTGTCGGCACCCACGAGCAGGAAAAGCTCGCACGTCGCGTCCCGCTCCCGCAACTCCCGCAACGTGTCCACCGTATAAGAAGGACCGGAACGACGGATCTCCAACTCATCGACCCCAAAGCGCGGGTCGCCGTCCACGGCCGCCCGCACCATCTCCGCCCGCACCGCTGCCGGCGTCAGCTTCCGTCCCAGCTTGTGCGGCGGGGTCCCGGCGGGAACGAAAAGGGTCCGCTTCAGCCCGAGCATCTCGTGCGCGTCCGCCGCCACGACCAGATGTCCGAAATGGGGAGGGTCGAAGGTCCCGCCGAAGACGCCGAGCCTCACCGGCGGACGTCGTCCGTCAGCCGAGGTCGCGAAGCCCCCGCGCCTCCGAGCTTTCGGGGTAGTCGCGGAAGAGCCGGTCGCGGGCCGCCTGCTCCTCCTCCTCATAGCCGATCCTGGCGTAGCTTTGCATCAGCTTCAACAGGGCCGCGGGAGCGACGGGGGTTTCCGGAAAGCGGTCGATCACGTCGGTCAGGTAGATCACCGCGGAGTCGTACGCGCCGCGGCGAAAATAAAAGACGCCGGTTTCGAACGCCTTGGTCGCCAGCTTGCCGCGCAGCTCGGTGATCAATTCCCGCGCCCGTTCCCCCTCCGGCATCTGCGGGTACAGCGTCGATACGGACTCGCAGTGGGCGACGGCCACCCGGGTGTACTCCTGGTCGAGCGGCGGCTTCGGAGCGAGCCGCGCGTATGCTTCGCACAGCCCCAGGCGCGCCTCGCGCGCGAGTGGGTCCGCCGGAAAATCGGACACCACGCGCTGAAAGCTACCCGCCGCGAGGAGGTACTCCTCGCGTTCGATCTGCGCTCGCGCCAACGCCATCCGGGCGGCGGGAATCCGCGGATCCCCAAGCTGCCTCTGGACGAACACATCGAGCAATTCCGCCGCCTGCTTGTACTCACCTGCCTCGTACGCAGCCATCCCACGCTGGTACAAAACATCCGGCGCCAACTGGGCCGGAGGAGTCTGCCGGGAGGTGCACGCAATGAGGAGGACGAGAGCGAGCGGCAAGAGCCGACGCACCGGAAGCATGGTCATGGGTAGGGGGATACCCCGGCCGGCGGGGCGTGTTTCGCCCGTGGGCGGGAGGGACAGTCGGCGGCGCGGCTCAGCCGCCGCCGGCTTCTTCTTCCTGACGATCGAGCATGCCAAGGTAAGCCAGTACCTGCGGATCGCCGGGATGCTGGGCGGCGCAGCGCTCCCATTCCCGTCTCGCCGCGTCGGCGTTTCCCGACCGGAAGTGCGCGAGACCCAGGTTCGCCCGTGCCCCCGCAAAGGTAGGATTCTCATCTACCGCGGCGCTCAGCGCGGCGGCAGCCTCGTCCAGTTCGTCCATCTCGATCAGGGTCCGGCCGAGCTTGTTGCGGATGTCGGCGAAGTGGGGACGGATGCGGCACGCGCGCCGGTACTGCTCGGCCGCGGAGGCCAGATCGCCCGCTTCGGCGTAGACGTCGCCGAGATCCGCGTGA
The DNA here is from genome assembly GCA_051005515.1 of Longimicrobiaceae bacterium. Classification (GTDB taxonomy): domain Bacteria; phylum Gemmatimonadota; class Gemmatimonadetes; order Longimicrobiales; family Longimicrobiaceae; genus JBPCJG01. The sequence continues at coordinate 8,818 of JBPCJG010000033.1, read as the reverse complement.
CCGATCGCGAGCCGGGCGGCGACGGCCGAAGAATACGGACCCTCCTCGCGGTGGTCCGCCGCGGAGGCCCGCTCGAAGGCGGCGCGAGCCTCGTCGAGGCGCCCCAGGTCATTCAGGGTGATGGCCCGATTGACGTGCGCTTCCACGAAGCCGGGATGGAGCCCGACGGCCCGGTCGAAGGCCGCAATGGCCGCTTCGGGTCTGCCGAGCAGGCCCAGGCAGATGCCGATCAGGTTTTGCACGTCGGGAAAGTCCGGCTCCCGCTCCGCCGCGGACTCCAGCTCTTCCAAGGCGGCGAGGAAGTCGTTGCGAGCGTAAGCCTCCTTACCCCGCACGATCTGCTGTTCCAGGCTCGGTTCCATGGTATCGCGAAGCGCGAACGGTGGGAGTCAGGTGCGGCCGTAGCGATCCTCCAACCGCACCACGTCGTCCAGCTCGGGAGTGCTCACCTCCAGGATGACCGCGTCCTCGAGAGCCTCCATGCGGTGCACGTCCCCGGGACGCACGGTGATCGTTTCGCCCGCCTCCAGCACGAAGTCCACCCCGTTCAGGTGGTAGCGCAGCCGGCCGCTCTGCAGATACATGGTTTCCTGCTTGCGCTCGTGCTTCTGGAGCGAAAGCGCCTGCCCCTGCGTCACCTCGAGGATCTTGCCGGCGTAGCGGTCTTCGTGCGCGTACCACACCTCGCGGCCCCACGGCTTGGGGACGATCCGGGGTGACTGCACGGCGTCGGGTCGGTCTCCTGCTGACATAAGAAGTCTGCTCCGGTTCAGGGAATCAGGCCGCGATGGTGGCGTCGTCGCGGAGCCAGGCGGCGAACTGGCGCAGCCCCTGCTCCAGCCCGGTGCGGGGTGCGTAGCCGAGCAGAGCGGCCGCCTTCGAGATGTCTGCCCAGGTCCGGGGAACGTCGCCGGGCTGCATCGGCATCCGCTCGACGCGGGCTTCGACCTCCAGCACTTCCTCGAGCGATCCGATCAGGTCGCGCAGCGAAATCGTGCAGTTGTTGCCGAGATTGATCACCTCGTACGGCGTGGCCCGGTACTCCATCGCCGCTCGCACACCGGCGATCACGTCGTCCACATAGGTGTAGTCGCGCCGGGTCGAACCGTCGCCGTAGACCGGGATGGTTTCGCCCGCCTCCATCCGGCGCGCGAACTTGTGGATCGCGAGGTCCGGCCGCTGCCGCGGACCGTAGACGGTGAAGAAGCGCAGGGCGATGAAGCGGATGCCGTAGAGATGACTGTAGACGTGGCCGAGCAGCTCGCCGCTCACCTTGGTGCTGGCGTACGGGCTGATCGGCAGGAGCACGGCGTCGGATTCGCTCCACGGCGTGTTCGGGTTGATCCCGTAGACGCTGCTCGAGGAAGCGAAGACGAACTGCTCCGTCTCCCACTCCCGCACGAGCTCCAGCAGGTTCTGGGTGCCGCGGACGTTGCTTTCCTGATAGCCGATCGGGTCTTCCAGCGACGGTCGCACCCCCGCCCGGGCGGCCAGGTGCACCACCACGTCGTACGGTCCCGGCAGTCCGGCGCGCAGCGCCGCGGGATCGCGCAGATCCGCCTCGAACAGGCTGTATCGCGGGTGCTCGAGGTGCGCTGCGACGTTGCGTTCCTTGATCGCCCGCGGGTAGAACAAATCGAAGTTGTCGAGGTTGGTGACCCGGTGCCCTTCGGCGAGCAGCCGGTCCACCAGGTGGCTCCCGATGAACCCCGCCCCGCCGGTGACGAGGACGTTCACGCGGGCTGCGTCGCGACGTCGGAGGCCAGGGTGCGCGCCTCGCTGTCCACGATCTTCAGTCGCTCGCGGAAGTACGGAATCGTCCGCTCCAGACCGGCGCGCAGCTCGACTTTCGGCTCCCATCCCAGCGCCTCGCGGGCGAGGGTGATATCGGGCTGCCGGACCTGCGGGTCGTCGGCGGGGAGCGGGTGGGGCTCCGGCTGCGAGTCGCTGCCCGTCATCTCCAGCACCACCTCCGCCAGCTGCCGCACGGTGAACTCGTTGAGGTTGCCCAGGTTCACCGGCTCCACCTGCGCAGAAAAGAAGAGGCGGAAGATGCCGTCGATCAGATCGTCCACGTAGGTGAAGGAGCGTGTCTGCGAACCGTCTCCGTAGATGGAGATGGGATCTCCGCGCAGCGCCTGCACGATGAAGTTCGACACCACCCGCCCGTCCGACGGCCGCATGCGCGGTCCGTAGGTATTGAAGATGCGGGCGATCCGGGTGTCCACCTGGTGGAAGCGATGGTAGGCCATGGTCATCGCCTCGGCGAAGCGCTTGGCTTCGTCGTAGACGCCCCGCGGGCCGACCGGGTTGACGTGCCCCCAGTAGCTTTCCGGCTGCGGATGGATCTTGGGATCTCCGTAGACCTCCGAGGTGGAGGCGAGCAGAAAGCGGGCGCCCTTGGCCTTGGCGAGGCCGAGCACCTTGTGGGTTCCGAGCGACCCGACCTTGAGTGTGGGGATCGGGTACTCCAGATAGTCCACCGGGCTCGCCGGGCTGGCGAAGTGGAGCACGCCGTCCAGATTTCCCTCGACGTAGACGAAGTCCGTGACGTCGTGGCGCACGAAGCGGAAGCGCTCGTTCCCGAAAAGGTGGGCTACGTTGTCCGGGCTGCCGGTGATGAAGTTGTCGAGCCCGACCACCTCGTGGCCATCGGCCAGGAAGCGGTCGCAGAGGTGCGACCCCAGAAAACCGGCGGCGCCGGTGATCAGGATGCGCATCTACACGCCGGCGGCGGCGGTCTGCCGCTCCGCCGCCCGAGCCTGAACCGGCGGCCGTCCCACCGAAACGTAGGTGAAGTCGAGGTCGCGCATGCGCTCGGGATCCCAGAGGTTGCGGCCGTCGAAGACCACAGGTCCGTTCAGACTTTTCGCGATGCGCGCGAAATCGGGCTGCCGGTACGGCTGCCACTCCGTGAGGATGAGCAGGGCATCGGCGCCGTCGAGACAGTCGTAGTTGTGCTCACAAAGCTCGACCGCGCCGGCTTCGATCTGACGGGCGAAGTGCCGCGTCGCTTCGCGGCTGGCTTCCGGATCGTGCGCCCGGATGCGCGCGCCGCGCCGGGTCAGTCCCTCCACCACCTCGAGCGACGGCGCCTCGCGCATGTCGTCCGTTTCGGGCTTGAACGACAGCCCCCACACCGCAAAGGTCCGCCCCGACAGGTCGTCCCCGAAGTGCTCCACGACCCGCTCGACCAGGAGCCGTTTCTGCGCGGCGTTCACTTCCTCCACGCCTTCGAGCAGCGTGGCGTCCACCTGCTGGCCCTGCAAGGTCTGGATCAACGCCTTGACGTCCTTGGGGAAGCACGAGCCGCCATACCCGATGCCCGCGAACAGAAAGGACGGACCGATCCGGTCGTCCGTGCCGACTCCGTTGCGGACCTGGGTGACGTCGGCGCCGACCGCCTCGCACAGGCGGGCGATGGTGTTCATGAAGGAGATGCGCGTCGCGAGCATGGCGTTGGCGGCGTACTTGGTGATCTCCGCCGATGCGATGTCCATGAACAGGACCGGGTTGCCGGTGCGGACGAAGGGGGCGTACAACTGGGCGAGCTTTTCACGGGCATACTCCGAATCGACCCCCACGACCACCCGGTCGGGCTTCATGAAGTCCTGCACCGCAGCTCCTTCCTTGAGGAACTCCGGGTTGGAACAGACGTGGAAGGGACGCGCCGTGTGCCGGGCGATGGCTTCGCGGACCCGGCGAGCGGTCCCGACGGGGACGGTGCTCTTGGTGATGACGATTTTTTCCGGACCCGTGTCGGTCATGTTGCCGCCGATCGTCTCCGCGACCGCCAGCACGTGCTGCAGGTCTGCGGATCCGTCCTCCCCGGGAGGGGTCCCCACCGCAATGAAGACGATCTCCGCCGCCGCGACGGCCGAGCCGACGTGGGTGGTGAAGCGGAGTCGGCCCTCGGCGAGGTTGCGCTCGACGAGCGGTTCGAGCCCCGGCTCGTAGATCGGGATCTCGCCGCCGTTGAGGCGCGCTACCTTGTCGCCGTCGATGTCCGCGCAGACCACGTCGTTGCCGGTCTGGGCGAGACAGGCACCGGCGACCAGACCTACGTAACCCGTTCCGACTACCGCTATCTGCATGACTGTGCTCGGGGGAAGGGCGCCGCGGTTGTCGAACGCTCGCTACGCAGCTCGGCCCCCACGCGGGCGCGAAGAGAACGCAGAGGATAACGCCCGATCTCCAGGCGGCGCAATGAACGCTGCAACGCGTCAAGCGCGCTCCTGCTTGCGCTTGAACGACCAGGTGAAGGTGAAGCTGGCGACAATCGTGCCGTCGGGGAGCCGCCCCACGGTGTCGACCTGCGCGACGGTGGGTTCACCGCCTTCCCGCGCTCCCCGCACCGCGGCGAACAATTCCGCCACCTGGTCGCATGTGAAGGTGGCGGTGGCGGTGGCCTTTTTCTCGTAGGTAGCCCACATCTCGACCACCAGCATCGAAACGGGCACGTCGCTGGAGCGCACGGCGAGCAGCGCCGGCAGCCCGGTCGACATCTCCGCGGCCATCGCCTGCGCGGCAAAGTAGGTGGAGCGGAAGGGGTTGGTGGAGCGCCAGCCGTAGGGGACGCTCACCTCGCAGCGCCGCTCGGTGAGCGCGCGCACCCGCACTCCGGCGAAGAGCGCGAGCGGGAGCTTGGCGGCGAGGTACGCGCGCATCGCCCACGGCTTCAGCAGACGTTCGCGGAGTTGCTGGAAGCGGCGCTGCTCTTCGGGAGTCATGCGTGCAAAGGCGTAGAGGGAACGGGTGCGGCTGCGCGCACCCGACTCTCCAGCCCGGCGGAAAGCACGCCGCTGCACACCTCCGCCACCGGGCCGCGCAGGAGCAGCTCCCATCCCGGCCCGACGCGCACCGCCAACGACCCGCCCGGCATCCGCACCTCGACATCGGGCCCGCGGAGCAGGCCAGCGCGGACCGCGGCGGCGGCGACGGCGCAGGCGCTGGAGCCCGACGCGGAGGTTTCGCCGGCGCCGCGCTCCCATACCAGCGCGTCCACGGCGGCGGGTCCTGCGATCCGCGCGAGCTGCACGTTCGCGCCGGCGCGGAACGCGGGATGAGAGGACAGCGCGGGGCCCAGCGTCCGCAGCTCGGCGGAATCCAGACGGTCGCGGAAGACCACACAGTGGGGATTGCCGACGGAAACGGCATGGATCGGTACCCGCTCGCCGCCGGCAAGCGGCAGCGGCTCGTCCACTACCTCGCGGTCCTCACCGTGGAGGCCGACATCCCCGTTGCGAAACGCGGCGACGCCCATGCGGACGGTAACGTCGAGGACACCGCTCGCGTCGCGCGCCAGGACGCGCACCTCCGCCGCACCCCCGGCCGTGTCGACGGTTGCTACCTCGTCCATGTCGATCTCGCCGCGCGACAGCAGGTAGGCGGCGAAGATGCGCAGCCCATTGCCGCTCTTTTCCGCCTCCGAACCATCGGGGTTGAAGATGCGCACCCGGAACCCGTCGCCCGCCGCCACCCGCAACAGGATTCCGTCCGACCCCACACCGCGGTGACGGTCGCAGACCAGTCGCACCGCCGCGGGAGAAAGCTCCGGCCAATCCGCCTCTTCGACCGCGAGATAGTCGTTGCCGAGGCCGTGCGCCTTGTAAAATTCGAGCGGAGACGAGTTCACGCTGGCCGTGCTCACGCGGCGGCCGCCGCCTGGTCCACGCGGATGATCTGGTCGCGTCGGGTACCCACCGAAACGTAGTGGATCGGAACCTCCGTGAGCTCCTCCACCCTGCGGAGATACCGCTTCGCCGGCTCGGGAAGGTCGTCCCATCCGCGCACTCCGGCGGTCGAGGTGCGCCAGCCGGGGAGGGTTTCGTAGGTGGGTCGCGCCGCCTCGAGCAGCGTGGGGTCGGCGGGAAAGTCCGGGAGGACTTCCCCTTCCGCTCGGTATCCCGTGGCGACGCGTAGCTCCTGGAGCGTATCGAGGACGTCCAGCTTGGTGACGGCGAGGCCGGTGAGCCCGTTCACCCGCGCGGCGTAGCGCACCACCACGGCGTCGAACCACCCGCAGCGGCGGGGGCGTCCGGTGGTCGCGCCGAATTCGTCGCCCAGCTCGCGAAAGCGCTCCTGCAGCGGCGAGGGAAGCTCGGTCGGCAAGGGGCCCGACCCCACCCGCGTCGTGTACGCCTTGACCACGCCGACGACCTGGTCCACCTGCGTCGGCCCGATCCCCACCCCGACGGCGGCACCGCCGGCCGTGGTGTTCGACGAGGTGACGAAGGGGTAGGTGCCGTGGTCGACGTCGAGGAGCGCGCCCTGGGCCCCCTCGAGCAGCACCCGTTCACCCGCCTTCAGGGCGGCGCCGATCACGCGCCCGGTGTCGGTGGCCAGCCGCAGGACGCGCTCCCGCACCCGTTCCACCCGCTCGACCAGCTCGGCTGGCGCGGTGCGTTCCTCCGAACCGAGCATCTCCAGACGCTGGTTGACCCGCTCGGCGCTCCGGCGCAGCAGCTCCGCGAGCCGGTCGGGATCGCGCAGATCCGCGACGCGGATCCCCATCCGGGCCACCTTGTCCTCGTACGCCGGCCCGATCCCCCGCCCCGTCGTGCCGATCCGCCGCTCTCCACGCCTCGCCTCGGAAGCCCGGTCTAGCTGCTGGTGGTAGGGAAGGAGGAGATGCGCCCGCAGGCTGACGCCGAGCCGGCCTTCCGCCTGAATACCCCGCTGCTCCAGCGCTTCCAATTCTTCAAAGAACTGGAAAGGGTCGAGGACCACTCCGTTGCCGAGCAGGCAGCGGCGCGCGGGGTGGAGGATGCCGGAAGGGATCTGGTGCAGCACGAACTCCTCGTCGCCGACGTGCACGGTGTGTCCGGCGTTCGCGCCTCCCTGATAGCGTGCGACCAGATCGACGTCCTCCGCGAGGACGTCGACGATCTTCCCCTTGCCCTCGTCGCCCCACTGGGCTCCGACTACCACCGTACACCCGTATCGTCTCATCCCCGCCCGCGAAGCACAAAAAAAGGCCCCAACCTCCGGTTGGGACCGCCGCGCTGCATCCTCGGCTGAATCTAGGAGCAGCCGCGCCAGCGTGTCAAGCGCAGGAAGCGCCGATGGGAGCCCGCCGGGGCAGCCGGAAGGTGAAGGTGGATCCCTCTCCCACCGCCGAGGTGACGCGGATGCTCCCGCGGAGCAGCTCGAGCAGCCGGCGGACGATGGACAGGCCCAGGCCGGTACCGCCGTACTCACGCGTCGATGACTGATCCACCTGGCGAAAATCCTGGAAGATCGCGCCGAGTTCCTCCGCCGGGATGCCGATCCCGGTATCGGTGACGGAGATCTCGATGCCGTCGACGCCTGCGGGTGCGGCCGCCCGCAGGACCACCGAGCCGGCGGGGGTGAACTTGACCGCATTGGATAGCAGGTTGGCGAGGATCTGCTTGAGCTTGTTCGGATCCGTTTCGACGCGCGGCAGGCCCGGCGGGATCTCGACCCGGTATTCGAGCTGGCGAGCCGCGGCACGCGGCGCGATGGTTTCCGACACCTCGGCCGTCAGCTTCTCCAGATCGATCCGCTCCACGCAGACGGACATCGTTCCCGCCTCGATGCGGGCGAGATCGAGAATGTCGCTGACCAGCTCCAGCAGCTGTTCGCTCGCCGTCACGATGCGCTCGAGCGCCTGTTCCTGCTGGGCCGTCAATTCTCCGTAGACCCGGTCCTGGAGCAGCGCGGTGTAGCCGAGCAGCGCGTGCAGCGGCGTGCGCAGTTCGTGGCTCATCGCGGACAGGAATACCCCCTGCACGCGCGGAGACTCCTCCGTCCGTAGCTGCCGTTCCAGCCGGCGGAGCTGGTCCAGCTCCGCCAGGCGGCCGAGCAGCGGAGTCGCCAGCTCGACGGCCGCCGACAGGCCGCTCGCCGGCTTGTCGCTCCCGTCCCGGAGCGCGACGACGAGGCCGGCGCACGCGGCGGGCAGCTCGGGCCCGGCGACCACCGGCAAGACGGCCACCCGCTCTCCGCCCGGCAGGGAAAGCGTAGTCGGATTCAGGGACGGATCGCGGAGCGCCGTCGCCACCGGGGATGGATCGTCGAGGGACCGGGGTAGCTCCCGCGCCCACTCCAGCTCCGGCGCCGCGTGCACCCGGAGACTGCCGTTGGCGCAGATCACCGCGGCGGTACCATGCGATGAATGGCTCGCCCCGGCGAAGCGGAGCAGACGCTGGAGTGCCCCGTCCAGGTCGTCGGAAAGCGAGAGTTCGTGGAGCAGGGCGACCAACTCGCCGGACTGGGTGGAGCGTTGCACGTACTTCCCGACACGGGTGGCGAGCGGGAACGGAACCCCGCCCGGAATCAAGCTAACCGACGGCTGCAAAAAGTGCTACACCCGCGATGAGGACGCCGATCCCTGCTTTCAAGCCGGCTGCGGCAACGCGCCCCAGCAGCGCCCCCCAACCCGCCCGCAGCGTGGGGGAGACGCCGCGCCGCCGGGTCGCTTCGAGCAGCGCGGCGCCGGCGAAGGAGCCGACGAAGGCGCCGAGGATGCTCCCGATCACCGGAACCGGCAAACCCGCAATGGCGCCGACGATGCCGCCGAGGATCGCCCCCCATCCGGCGCGGCGGCCGCCGCCGTAGCGGCGGGCGTAATGCCCGCCGAGCCAGAACTCGAGCAACTCAGCCGCCGTGGCAAGCGCGAGGGCGAACAAAAGCGGCGGAAGGCCCACCGTGGTGAACCCGGTCAGATACGCGTAGCCGACGAGCCCCGCCAGCTGGATCCACAGCCCCGGCAGCCCGAAGGGGATGAGGAGCAGCCCGACGAGCTGGGTGAGCGCGAGTACGGCGTAGGAAACTGCGCTCAAGGGGTGAAGCCGCG
>JBPCJG010000032.1:0-17379 GCA_051005515.1 Longimicrobiaceae bacterium | reverse complement strand
GCGCTCGCGACGGGGACGCGCAACCCCGCCGTCTTCTTCGGAGAAGCGAGCGAATCGGGGACGGTGGAGGTCGGCAAACGCGCCGACCTGGTGCTGCTGGAGCGCAACCCGCTCGAGGACGTGTCGGCTACCTCGTCGCGCCGCGGGGTGATGGTGCGGGGGCGGTGGCTGCCGGAGGAAGAATTGCAGCGGCGGCTGGAGGCGTTCGCCGCGGCGCGTTAGGCGCGTTCGCCGTCCAGCGGCTGCAACGCCCGCGGAGGCCCCAGCACTTCGCGCAACACGATCGCACGCCGAAGCGCGGCGCGATCGCCGAGCATGAGCGGGGCTGGCGCCGCCCCGCGCCGCGCTCCCGTCGCCGCCCTCCGGCGATGGAGGCGCTCGTGTTCTGCCGCCCGGTCGATCTCGTTCGGCTCCGGGGGCGGTGGGGGAGCCGGAACCGTCTCGGCGGCGGCGCGACGCCCGGATGCGCCACGACGCACCTTCACCGGACGGGATGGGCGAGCTTCCCGCGGCGGCGGCTCGGAAGGCGCCACGTCGCTCGGTGCGGCCTCGAACCGTGCGGCCGAGCGACTGCCGTCTGCCTCGCCCGGGAGCTCCTCCGGCCATTCGCTCCAGCCCGCCGACCATCCCTCGCCGCCTTCCGTGGGCTCCGCGCCATCGCCGGGCGGCGACTGCGGCTTCGCGCCACCGCCGAAGAGCCGCGCTGCAAAGGGGAGCAGGAGCAGCGCGACGAGCAGCCAGTCGAGGTTCACCGCCCGTCCGCTTCGCTCCGCCCCGACTCCGGTGCCGCGATGGCGTCGCGCATGGCGGTGTCGCTCTGCAGGTTCCGGTAGCGCGCGTAATCCATGATGCCCAGGTTGCCGGAGCGGAACGCTTCCGCCATCGCCCGCGGCACCTCGGCTTCGGCCTCCACCACCTTGGCGCGCATTTCCTCGACGCTCGCGCGGTTCTCCTGCTCCAGCGCTACCGCCATCGCCCGCCGCTCCTCGGCGCGGGCCTGCGCGATCCGCTTGTCCGCTTCCGCCTGGTCGGTCTGCAGCTCGGCGCCGATGTTCTTCCCCACGTCCACGTCGGCGATGTCGATCGACAGGATCTCGAACGCCGTGCCCGCGTCCAACCCCTTGGCGAGGACGGTCTTGGAGATTGCGTCCGGGTTTTCCAGCACCGCCTTGTGGCTGGAGCTCGAGCCGATGGTGGAGACGATTCCTTCCCCGACGCGGGCGAGGATGGTTTCCTCCCCCGCTCCGCCGACCAGCCGGTTGATGTTGGCCCGGACCGTCACCCGCGCGATCGCGATCAGCTGGATGCCGTCCTTGGCCATTGCGGCGACGCGGGGGGTGTTGATGACTTTCGGGTTGACGGAGGTCTGCACGGCCTCCAGAACGTCGCGTCCGGCCAGATCGATCGCGGTCGCCTGCTGGAAGCCGAGGTCGATGTTCGCCTTGTCGGCGGCGATCAGCGCCGCCACCACCCGGTCCACGTTGCCCCCGGCCAGGTAGTGTGCCTCCAGCTCATTTACATTCAACCGCAGCCCCGCTTTGGTAGCCGTGATCAGCGGGTTGACGATGCGGCTCGGGATGACGCGGCGGAAGCGCATCCCGAACAGGTTCGGAAAAGAAAGGCGCACGCCCGAAAAGAGCGCCTGGATCCAGAGGCCGATCGGAATGAAGCGGGTGATGACCACCAGCGCGATGACCGCCAGAAAGAGCAGAAACAGGGCACTGCCGAAAAAGGTCTGGTCCATGAGAGATGCGGGTTCGGGAAGGCTACGCGAGCGGGCGTACGACGTGCCGATACCCCTCCGCACGCAGCACGCGGACCGGGGTTCCCGCGGCGACCCAGCCGGCGTCGGAAACCACGTCTACCCGTTCGTCGCCGAAGGTGGCGGTACCCGCCGGGCGCAGATCGGTGATCGCAACTCCCTCGATGCCGACCAGGTCTTCACGGCTCACGCTGGAGACGTAGCCCTGTTCGCGGCTCGTGCTGGTCTGCAGCAGGAGGTGCCTCGCGCGGCGGTCCTCCGGCAAACGCTGCAGGAGCTGCCAGGCCACGAACAGAAAGATCACCACCGACGCGCCCATCACGCCGATCGCGGTGGCGTAGTCCGCGCTGGTCGGGAGCGAGCCGATCAGGCTCAGGAAGATGCTCGCCACTACGGCAGTGATCCCCAGCATCCCGGCGACGCCGAAGCCGGGGATCACGAACGCCTCCAGCCCTAGCAGAACGATGCCCGCGACGAGCAGGATCACCACCTCCCAGCCGGCCAACCCGATGATCAGGTGGCTGCCGAAGAAGAGCGCGAGGGATCCGAGGCCGGCCAGCCCGGCGAGCCCGAAGGCGGGTGTTTTTACCTCCACCAGCAGCCCCAGGAAGCCGAGCGAGAGCAGGAACGGGGCGACCAGCGGATCGGTGAGGAAGCGCACGACCCGCTCCGCCCAGTTGGGGCGGGTATCGATGGTCTCGGCTCCGGCGGGAGCGAGCTGTGCGACGACAGCGTCCCAATCGGCGGCGCGCGTGGCGTAGCCGATCCGCGCGGCCTCTTCCGCGCTCAGCGAAAGCAGCTTGCCGCGCTGGACGACGCCGGGGATCGCCACGTCCTCGTCCACCATCGCTTCGGCGACCTTCGGGTCACGCCCACGCGCCTCCGCCAGCGCGCGGAACTCCGAGCGCATCGCGCTGACCATCTTTTCGGACGCCTTGGACCCTTCGCCGGTGATCGGTGTCGCGGCGCCGATCACCGAGCCGGGGCGCATGAAGATGCGCTCGGTCGCGAGCGCGATCATCGCCCCGGCGCTGAAGGCGCGCCGGTTCACGAACGCGTAGGTGGGGACCCGGGCCTCGGATATCGCTTTGGCGATCTGCTCCGCGGCGTCGACGCGCCCCCCGGGCGTGTCGATGTCGAGCACCGCCGCGGCGGCGCCGGCATCCGCCGCCTCCTGCAGCGACCGCTCGACGAAGGGGGCGAGCCCCATCTCCACCGTCCCCGTGACCGGAATCCGATAAACGGCGGCTCCGCCCTGTGCCGCAGCGGCAGCGGGGAGGAGCAGCAGGCCGAGCAGGAGCAGACAGCCCGTGGCTCGCGACGAGTTCCGACGATGTTCGAATCGCATGGCTTCCGTACGCCGCAGGGACGGAAAAGGATTCGCCCCGCTCACCGGGCGCGAGTCAGGAGTGCGCTACCCGCTCCGTCCTCTCGAGGGCCGCGGTGGCCGGGGCCGCGCCCGGTTCGGTGAGGCCGGCCCGGCGGAGCAGGACGTATCCGACCACGCCGGCGAGGACGGAGGCGGTGAGCACACCGATCTTGGCGTCGTCCAGCAGCACGCTTTCTCCAAAGGCCAGGTTGCCGATGAAGAGGGACATGGTGAAGCCGATCCCGCCGAGCCAGCTCACCCCGTGGATCGCGGCCCAGGAAACGCCGCTCGGAAGCCGGGCGAGTCCGGCCTTCACCGCGCCCCACGCGAACAGCGTGATGCCGAGGGGCTTGCCGATCACCAGCCCCAGCACCACGCCGAGCGTCACCGGGTTCTCGAAGGCGGAGATCAGATTGCCGCCCAGAGCGACGCCGGCGTTGGCGAGTGCGAAGAGCGGAATGATCCCGAAGGCCACCCAGCGCTGCAGGTCGTGTTCGATTCGCTGCAGCGGCGCTTCCGCCTTTTCGCACGCGTCTTCGAGCGACTGGATGAGGTCGTGCTGCCGATGGCTGTTCAGACCCGGCGCACCCTCCACCCCCTCCTGCTCGAACTCCCGCAGCAGCCACTGGCTCCGGTTCAGAAATGCCCGACTGTCGATCCGGCTGCCCGTCGGGATGGTCATTGCGGCGAGCACCCCGGCCACGGTGGCGTGCACACCGGAGGTGAGGAAGGCGAGCCAGAGGGCGATGCCGAACGCCAGGTAGGTGAAGGGGTGGCGCACGTGGAGCCGATTCGCTCCGATCATCAGGAGCAGAACGATGCCTCCACCCAGCAGCGCCCCCAACCGAATGTCGTCGGAGTAGAAGAGCGCGATCACCAGCACCGCCCCGAGGTCGTCGGCGATCGCCAGCGCCGCGAGAAAGACCCGCAGCGATCCGGGGATGCCGGGCCCCATCAGCGCGAGGATGCCCAGGGCGAAGGCGATGTCCGTCGCCATCGGCACGCCCCACCCGTGAACCCCTTCCCTGCCGAAGTTGAGGAGCACGTAGAGCGCCGCCGGGACGAGCATTCCGCCGAGGGCCGCGGCAAGCGGCAGGGTAGCCTTTCGGAGCGAGGCCAGCTCTCCGACCAGCATCTCCCGCTTGATCTCCAGTCCCACGAGGAAAAAGAAGATCACCATCAACCCGTCGTTGATGAACGCATGGAGCGACATGTTGTACAGCTCGCCCGCGAGCTGGACGCCGATCTCCTGCTCCCAGAGGTGGAAGTACCCTTCGCCGAGGGGAGAGTTGGCCCACACCAGCGCGATGACGGTGCAGAAAAGGAGCACGATCCCGCCGGCCGATTCCGTGCGGGTGAAGCGCTGGAAGGGGGAGAAGATGCGCTCGAAGGGAGTAGCCCGCTCGAGCGCGGTGGCGGGGTCGCTCATCGTCCCGCGGAAGGACCGGCGTTCGTCCGCAGGCGGATCACGACGAGTGGTCGTGGACGATCCGCCACCCTTCGCTGGTGCGCGTCAGGACGAGCGAGAAGATGCCCTCCGCCGGTGATCCGCCGGCGTCTCGCGGCGTCACGCGGTAGCGCCCCACCGCGAGGGCGTGCTCGGGACCGAGGGGGCGCACCTCGATCGCGGAAAACGAGAGCGTGCCGCGGGGAGCGCCGCTCGCCCAGTAGCTGGAGGCGTAGAGCGCGCGGATCGCGTCCTTGCCGCGGACCAGACCGGAGCTGCCCACGTAAGTGGTGAGGGGTCCCGCGGCGTAGGGAGCGAGGAAGCCGTCCAGATCGCCCCGGTTCCAGTCGTCGGCGGAGGCCTGCAGGAGCGTCGTGATCTGTGCTTCGCGGCCGTCCGCCACCGGAGCCGCGGCGGGTGGGACGGTGGCACAGGCGGCAGCGAGGAGCAAGAGCGGCGCGAGGGCGGCGCCGCGGAGGCGAAACTTCATTGCACGTCCGGTGTCTGGTTACGATCAATACAGCGAGCGCCGCCAAGGTACGTCTTTCCCCCGTCCTGCGAAACCGGATGCACCGTCTGCTGCCGGCCCCCTTCCTCGCGATCTGCATCGCCGCGCTCCCGCTGCGGGCGCAGGCAGCGACGGAGCCGCTGGCTGTCCCGCGCCCGAAGGCTGCGGCCGCGGCCACCTTCGAGCGGCTCGGCGACAGCCTCGCGTGGGCCGGGGCGCGGGACCGGGCGTTCGCCGGGTCGGGAAAGCGGCTGGTAGTTTCGGTCCTGGACCGTAGGATCTGGTGGATGGACGGCCGCGACACCCTGTTCACCGCTCCGGTCGCGGTAGGCACGGGCGACACCCTGAGCCACGCCGAGGAGCGATGGGAGTTCGCGACCCCGCGAGGCAGCCGGAGGATCATGGGCAAGGAGCGCGACCCGGTCTGGACACCGCCGCTCTGGCACTACGTCGAAGCGGCTCGGAAAAAGGACCGTGAGGTGGTGGAGCTGAGTCGCGGCCGGGGATACACGCTGCACGATGGCAGCCGCCTCGTGGTGCGCGGTGACCAGGTGGGTCAGCTCCGCACGGACGGCATCTTCGTTCCCGTTCCGGCAGGTGACGAGATCGTCTTCGACGACATCCATTTCGTCCCCCCGCTGGGAACGCGAAACCGCAAAGTAGGGACGGAGCTCGGCGCTTACAAGCTCGACATGGGGGACGGCTACCTGATCCACGGCACCCCGCACAAGGAGTCGATCGGTGACGCGGTGACCCATGGATGCGTCCGCGTCGGCGACGAGGCGCTCGCGTACCTGTACCGGGTCGTGCCGGTCGGGACCCGCGTGGTAATTTACTGACGCACTCCCCCTGCCGGACGACGGAACGGCCGCGGAGCTACTCCGCGGCCGTTCCGTTTGCCGGTCTGGGTCTGCCGGCCGTCAGTACTCCTTGCGCACCGGCTCGCTGGGCATCAGCACCGTGTCGATGCCGTGGATGATGCCGTTGCTCGCCCGGATGTCCGGCGTCTGCACCCGAGCGTTGCCGATCAGCAGCGCGGACCCCTGCGTGCGCACGGGGACGCTCGTCCCTTCGAGCGTGGTGACGGATTGCGTGCCGCGGACCTCCGAGGCGGTCAAGTTGCCGCGCACCACGTGGTTGCTGAGCACCCGGCGCAGCTCGGCCGGGTCGTTCATCAGCCGCTGACGGGTGCTGGCGGAGAGCTTCGCGAATGCCGCGTCAGTGGGCGCGAGCACGGTGTACGGGCCCCCGGTTGAGAGAGTGGACTCGAGCCCGGCCGCCTGGATCGCCTGAGCGAGCGTGCTGAAGTTGGGGTTGCTCGAGGCGACCGCGACGATGTCGCGGCTGCCGCCCGCACCGCCAGCCGTCGGAGCCATCTGCTGCTGACCCATCCGCATGGTGTCCAGCATCTGCTGCTGGCGCATCTGCATCGTGTCCGCCATCTGCATCTGCATCGTGTCCTGCATCCGCATGGTATCCGCCATCTCCATGCGCATGGTGTCCTGCTGCATGCCGGTGGTGTCGCGGACCTGCGCAGTGGCCGCCGGGGCCGTGCCGAGGATCAGGGCGCCGGTGAACGCGAGCAGCGAAAGTCTCTGTCGTGATTGCATCTTCTTGCCTCCAGCGTGAGGTGACTCCGGGCCGGCCGCGACGGCTTCGGTCGGCGGCGGCCGGAAACCCGCATGGGATCAGGATCTACGGGTGGAGTAATTGGAGTTCTCAACTTTCGTGCCCCTGTGCGTATCTTTTTTCACAGGACTCGTTCGTAGACCCGGTAGGTCTTGTACGCGTCGGCTCCCATCTTCTCCAGCGGGCGCCGCATCTCGAGGTTGTCCTCCAGGATCCACGACGCCTCCGCCCAGCGGTAGCCGAGCGGCGCCCCGCGCAGGAAGGTGTTCACGTAGAGCGCCGCCCCGAGCCCGCTCTTCTGCCACCCCGGCTCCAGGCCCAGCGTGATGACCCGCAGCCGGTCGATCTTGCGGCGCTCCCAGAGTAGCCGGAAGATCCCGAACGGAAACAGCTTGCCACTGGGCAGGTGGCGGAGCGCCTGGTTCAGGTCGGGAAGGGCCAGCGAGAAGCCGACCGCCTTCCCGTCTACTTCCGCGAACAGGCAGAGCGCGGGATCGACCACCGGCTTCAATTCCTTCGCCATGTGCCGGATCTCCGCCTCGGTCATCGGGATGAACCCCCAGTTGCGCTGCCACGCGGCGTTGTAGATGCGCTGGATGGTAGCGACTTCCTGGGCGAAGCGGCCCATGTCGAGCGAGCGGATGGTGGCGCCTTCCCGCTTCAGGATCCGCTCCATGCCGCGCACCGCGCGCTCGGGGGGAGTCGCGGTGGGGATCCGATACGCGAGCAGGTCGCGCGCCTTCTCGAAGCCGGCCCCTTCGATCAGACGCCGGTAGTACGGCGGGTTGTGAGACATGAGGATGACCGGCGGGGTGTCGAAGCCGTCGATGAGGATCCCGGGCGACGACGCTTCCTCGTTGGTCGAAAGATTGGTCGGACCGCGGGCCCGCTCCATCCCCCCCGCGCGGAGCCAGTCGGCGGCCGCGTCCAGTAGCGCCGCCGCGGTCGCTGGATCGTCCTCGCATTCGAAGAAGCCGAAGAATCCGCTTCGCTCGTCGTGGAAGTCGTTGTGGGCGTGGTTGACGACCGCGGCGATGCGGCCCACCGCGTCGTTCCCCCGCTCGGCGAGGAAGTACGCGACCTCCGCGTGCTGGTGGAAGGGGTGCTTGCGGCGGTTCAGCACCGTGCGGAGCGTCATCCGCAGCGGTGCGATCCAGTGGGGATCGTCGGCGTTGAAGCGCCAACTGAGATCGATGAAGCGGGTGAGAGACTCGTCTGGCGCGAGTTCCCGGACCCGCACGGGCGGGGTCACGCCGTGGCGGCGACCGTTTGGATGCGGAGCTGGCGCCCGACGCGCTCGAACGCCTCCAGCACGAAGTCGAGCTGCTCCTCCGTGTGGGTGGCGATCACCGAGGTGCGCAGCCGGCACTCGTTTTCCGGGACAGCAGGAGCGAGAACCGGGTTGGTGAAGACGCCGGCATCGAAGAGCGCCCTCCAGAAGACGAAGGTCTGCTCCATGTGGCCGGTGATCACGGGGATGATCGGCGTTTCGGAGCCGGCGGTGTCGAAGCCGAGCGATTGCAGACCCGAGCGAAGATACTCCGCGTTCGACCAGAGGCGGATGCGGCGTTCCGGCTCGTCCCGCAGCACGTCGAGACACGCCAGCACCGTAGCCACAGCGGAGGGAGGCATGCTCGCGCTGAAGATCAGCGTGCGGGCGTGGTGCTTGAGGTAGTGGACCACGTCGGCCGGACCGGCAATCGCGCCGCCGATCGACGCGAACGACTTGGAGAAGGTAGCCATCGTCAGGTCTGAAGCGTCCTGCATCTGCCAGTGCTCCGCCGTCCCCCCGCCTCGCTCGCCCAGCACTCCGACCGCGTGGGCGTCGTCCACCATCACCCGGGCACCGAACTCGCGCGCGAGCTTGGCGATGCTGGGGAGATCGACGATGTCGCCTTCCATCGAAAAGACGCCGTCGGTGGCGATCAGGGTACCGTTGGCGTCTTCCGCGCGCTCGAGAGCCCGCCGCAGCGAGTCCATGTCGGCGTGCACGTAACGCAGCAGGTCGCCGCCCGAAAGCTGCGCTCCGTCCACCAGGCAGGCGTGGTTGAGCTTATCCTGGACCGTAACGCCGCCGCGGCCCACCAGGGTGGCAATCACCCCGAGGTTGGTCTGATAGCCGGTGCTGAACACCAGCGCCGCCTCGTGGCCCATGAGCTCGGCGAGCCGCTCTTCCAGCTCCTCGTGGAGATCGAGCGTGCCGTTCAGGAAGCGGCTCCCCGTGCAGCCGGTGCCGTAGCGGTGCAGCGCCGCCTGCGCCTTTTCCAGCACGTACGGGTGGTGCGTGAGCCCGAGATAATTGTTCGAGCCCACCATCACCTTGCGCTCGCCGCGGATCACCACCTCGGTGTCGTAGGAGCGCTCGATCGGCTGGAAGTAGGGGTACAATCCCTGCTCCATCAGCTCGTGCGCCGTGGTGAACTTCCGGCACTTCTCGAACAGATCGGTGCTCCGGGGTTTCGCCATTGGGATACGATCCATCAGAGCCATCCCTGAGACCGGTACCAGTGCGCCGTGCGAGCCACTCCTTCCTTCAGCGGTGTCACGGACGCACCATTGAGCAGTTGTTCCGAACCGGTGAGGTCACATACCCATCCGGGAGCGAGCATCTCCTCCGCCTTTTCGCGGTTGAAGGGCGCGGCGCGGCCCAGGACCTCCGCCGCCTTTTCGCTGGCCGCCGCGGCCCCCCGGACCAACGGGGGTGGCAGCGGGAGCGGCAGTGGCTTCCGCCCCAGCGCCTCTCCGATCGCCGCGACCACGTCCGACCAGCGGTGCGGCTGCGGGTCGGCGACCGAGTAGGTTCCCGCCGCAGCGTCTGCCGCGTTGGCGAGGCCCCGCGCCAGATCCGGTGCGAAGAGCAGTTGCAGCGGCCGGTCGCTCCCTCCCGGTCGGGGTGCCAAACCCCATTTCACCAGCCGGAAGTACGGCAGCAGCGCACGATCGCCGGGACCGTACACCGCCGGGACGCGAAGGGTCGAAACCTCCACGCCCGCGTCGCTCAGGACGCACAGCTCTCGCTCGCCCTGTAGCTTGCTGCGTCCGTATGCCGTCAAAGGGGAGGGGGGATCGGTGAGAGTGCGCGGACGGCCGTCGATCATCGGGCCGCAGGCGGCGTAGGAACTCAGGTATACCAGGCGTCGGGGCCTGGGCGTGGCGCGGAGCAGGGCGGCTGCGACCGTCCGCGTGCCTTCCACGTTGGCGCTGGCGAAGTCGGTGTCACCGCGCAGTCCGGTGACCGCCGCGAGATGGAAGACGACATCGATCCCGCTCCCCGCGGCCTGCAGCGTCGCCGCGTCGTTCAGGTCTCCGATCACCTGCTCCACGCCGAAGCGCTCGAGCTGGCGGGTGTCGCTGGTCGCACGTACGAGCGCCTTCATCCGCCAGCCGCGGCTTGCCAGGTGCCTGACCAGATGCCCACCGACGAAGCCGGTGGCCCCGGTGATCAGCGCGGAAGGTTGCATGAAGTCGCAGCAAGATGGCCGCACCTGCGGAGTTTCGCAACCGTGACGGATGCGGATGCTGGATTGTGGCGGAAGCCGATGCCGCCATCCCCGATCATGGAAAGTTCGCGGAACTTCCGTCACCCGCCGCCGGTACTTCGGGCTGTGAATGCACGCTTCCGCCTGCTCGCCGCGCTTCTCGCGCTCTTTGCCTTCTCGGCTGCTACTGCCGAAAGCGTGTGGGCGTCGCTGTGCGCGATGCCACCGGTGCATGCCGCCGCCGCGGAAGCGCCGCAGCCGACCGGCTGCACGGCGAGCGCCGACCGCACCCCGGAGTCGCAGCGCTCCGACCGTGCTCCCTCTGACGCTCCACACTGCCCCTTCACCTTCGCGTCGGGGGCGTCGTGCGTCGCGGGCGCTTCCCTGCTGGCGAACGCGTCGGTCCAGCTCGTTCTCTCGTCCGCAGGCGACCTCGCGCCGTTCGCGCCGGCCGTGACACCCGCACGTCTCCTCGTTACCACGCTCTTCCGCCCACCCCGGGCGTAGCATCTTCCGGCCGGAGATTCCTCCGGTCGCGCAACAGTCTACATAGCTGAAGTTCGGAGTCCCGGAGCGTGTGCTCCGAGGTGTCTCGTGCACCTCGTCGCCGCTCTCCGGCCCGCAAACCAGACTGGAGATGCAATCCATGAGAAGTAGAAACATACGCTGCGGCGTTCGCGTCATCGCGGTTGGAATCGCCCTCACTACTGGAGGTGCCGCGGCGCAGGCGGCGCCAGCAGGCGCCGCGGACGGCTCTCCGCCGCTCGACTCGCTCGTGGCGCGGGCCATCGCCGTCAACCCGGCGATTCGCGCCGCGGCCGACCGAGTGGAGGCCGCCCGCGCGGCGATCGGTCCCGCGGGCACCCGCCCGGATCCGATGCTCCGCGTCGGGCTGGTGAACTTCCCCGTGGCGGATCCGGGGTTCGACCAGATGATGACGATGAAGACGGTGGGAGTGGGCCAGCTCCTGCCGTACCCCGGCAAGCTCGGTCTCCGCACCCGCGTCGCCGAGTACGAAGCGGCAGCCGCGGACGCGCGTCTCGAAGCAGTCCGCCGCCTCGTGGAGCAGCAGGTCGAGGACGCCTACTACGAGCTCGCCTTTCTCGATCAGGCTGTCGAGATCATCGGGCGTAACCAGACGCTGCTTGTCGGCTTCACGCGCGTCACCGAGTCGCGCTACGGCGTGGGCACCGGGGGGCAGCAGGACATCCTCAAGGCACGGGTGGAGACGGCGCGGCTCGCGGAGCAGGCCGCGACGCTGGTGGAGCGGCGTCGCGCGGTGCTGGCGCGGCTGAACGCCGCTCTCGACCGGCGGAGCGACACTCCTGTAGAAGAGCCGCGGGTGCCGGAGCGGATTGCGCAGGCCGCGATAGGACCGCCCTCGCAGATCCGCTTCACCTCGTCGGCGCTGGGAGCCCGCGCCGCGGATTCGCCGCTCCCGCCGCTGGAGGCGTTGCAGGAGCGGGCAGTGCGGGAGAACCCCGAGCTCCTGGCGCATGACGCGGCAACCGCGGCGCAGGCAGCCCGCCTGGAGCTGGCCCGCAGGGACCATCTCCCCGACTTCGACGTCTCTCTGCAGTACGGGCAGCGGGATGGTCGCTCCGACTTCGTCTCCGCGGTCGTCTCCGTGCCCCTCCCGCTGCAAAAGGGGCGCAAGCAGGATCTGCGCGTGAAGGAGGCGACAGCCGACCTTGCCGCTCTGGAGGCGGAGCGCGCCGCACGCGCTAACGAGATCCGCGCCGAAGTGGCGCGCGACTACGCCGATCTCGAGCGCGACCGGGCGCAGCTCGCCCTCTTTGTGATGTCGATAATTCCCCAGGGTCGTGCTGCGCTCGAGTCTGCCACCGCCGGATTCCAGGTAGGCCGGGTGGACTTCCTCACGCTGCTCGACAACCAGGCCACGCTGTACGGCTACGAAACCGCTTACCACCAGGCCCTCTCCGACTTCGCCCGCCGTCTGGCGGAGCTGGAGCGGACGGTGGGCGGGGAGATCCTGCCATGAAAGGGATGAACACTGCTGTCTTCCGGAGCCGGAAGCGGACGCTGCTCGTCGGCGGCGTCGCGGGCGTGCTCGTCGTCGGCGGTCTCGGCTACGCCGCCACGCGCGACAGCGACGACGATACTCCCCGCGGCCAGACCCGCGCCGGCGATATGGCCGGCATGGCGGGGATGGACATGGGGGGGATGGAGGCGAGCTCCGACGGCTCGGTTCGCCTCACGGCCGCACAGATTCGCCAGTTCGGCGTGACCTTCGACGTCGCCGAGCAGCGGCCGCTGGAGGACGCCATCCGCACCGTCGGCGTGGTGAACTTCGACGAGACCCGGATGGCGGAGGTGACTCCGAAGTTCGGCGGCTTCGTGGAGCGCCTGTACGTGGACTTCACGGGCCAGCCGGTGCGCGCCGGACAGCCGCTGCTGGAGATCTACTCCCCCGAGCTGGTGGCCGCTCAGGAAGAACTGCTCCTCGCCGCCGGGCTGGACCGGAGCATCGGCGGGAGCAGCGTCCCCGGCGTTCCCGCCGGCGGCCCGGACCTCGCAGCTTCGGCCCGGCGGCGCCTTCGCCTCTGGGACATCAGCGAAGGCCAGATCCGCGAGATCCAGCGGACCGGCCGAGTGCGCCGCACGCTGACGCTGCATGCTCCGGTCTCGGGGATCGTCGTCGAAAAGCAGGTGCTCCGCGGGCAGGCGGTGCAGCCGGGACAGACGCTCTACACCATCGCCGACCTGTCGGAGGTGTGGGTGGAAGCGGAGCTGCGGGAGGCGGACGCCGGGAGCGTGCGGGAAGGATCCGCCGCGACGGTGGAGCTGACCGCCTTCCCCGGCCGCCCCATCCCCGGACGGGTGGAGTACGTCTACCCCACGCTCCAGAGCGACGCGCGCTCGCTCAAGGCTCGCATTGCCATCCCCAACCCGGAGGGACGGATCAAGCCGGGGATGTACGCCACCGTGCGGCTGCGGACGTCGGGCCGCGCCGCGCTCACCGTCCCCACGGCGGCGGTAGTGAACACCGGCGAGCGGGCGCTGGTGTTCGTGGATGAAGGCGACGGGAGTCTGCTGCCGCAGGAGGTGGAGGTCGGGCGGGTGGCGGGCGATTTCACGGAGGTCCTGAGCGGATTGGAGCCGGGGCAGCGGGTGGTGACCTCGGCGCAGTTCATCCTCGATTCCGAGAGCAACCTCGCCGAAGTGATGAAGAGCATGATCGGGATGACCGGTTCCGGCGACATGGAGGGAATGGACATGGGTAGCGGTTCGATGGATGGCATGGAAACGAAAGGGGCCGACATGAAGGGGATGTCCATGCCCGCAAAGGAGCGCTGACCGATGCTCAAGCGTGTCATCGAATGGTCGGTTCACAACCGGCTGATCGTTTTGCTGGTGACCGGCGCGCTCATCGTCGCCGGTGCCTGGGCTGCGGTCCGGACGCCGGTGGATGCCGTGCCGGACCTCTCCGATGTGCAGGTGATCGTCATGACCGACTGGCCGGGGCAGGCGCCCGAGCTGGTCGAGGACCAGGTCACCTATCCGCTCTCGAACGAGATGCTCAAGGTGCCGGGCACCCGCTACGTGCGCGGAACCAGCCAGTTCGGGCGCTCCTCCGTGATCGTCGTCTTCGAGGACGACGTGGACCTGTACTGGGCCCGCTCGCGCGTGCTCGAGTACCTGAACGCCGTACAGGGGCAGCTCCCCGAGGCCGCGATGACCATGATGGGTCCGGACGCGACCGGCGTCGGCTGGGTGATGCAGTACATCCTCGCCGACACCACCGGCGCGCTGAACCTGGCGCAGCTCCGCTCCCTCCAGGACTTCACGGTGCGACCGGCGTTGACCGCGGTGAACGGCGTGGCGGAGATCGCGGCGCTCGGCGGCTTCGAGAAGCAGTACCAGATCGAGGTGGATCCAGCGAAGCTGCTCGCGTACGGCATTCCCGTCTCCCGCGTGATCCAGGCGGTGCGCGCCTCCAACCAGGACGTCGGCGGGCGCGTGTTGGAGATGGGCGGCAGCGAATACGTGGTGCAGGGGCAGGGGCGCTTCGAGGACCTGGACGACATCCGTGCCGTCGGGCTCGGCACGGGCCCTGGCGGCGTGCCGATCACCGTGGGCGACGTGGGCCGCGTGCAGATCGGTCCCGAAATCCGGCGCGGCATCGCGGATCTTGCTTATTCGAATGAGGACGGCCGCGTCACACAGGGCGAGGTCGTCACCGGCTGGGTGGTGATGCGCTTCGGCGAAAACCCGCTGGAAGTGATCGAGCGCGTCAAGGAGAAGATGGCGGAGATCGAAACCGCGCTCCCGGCCGGCGTCACCTTTGTCGAGGGGTACGACCGCTCGGGGCTGATCGAGCGGGCGATCCACACCCTGGCCGAAAAACTGGTCGAGGAATCAATCATTGTTGCGCTGGTCACGATCGTCTTCCTGCTGCACGCGCAGAGCGCACTGGTCGCGATCCTGACGCTGCCGATCGGCATCGGGATGGCGCTGCTCGCGATGCGCCTGCTGGGGATGAACGCGAACATCATGTCGCTCGGCGGGATCGCGATCGCGATCGGCGCGATGATCGACGCGGCGATCGTGATGGTGGAGAACCTCCACAAGCACATGGAGCGCAACGAGCGCGAGGGGCGGCCCCGGGGGCACTGGGAGCTGGTGGTGGAGTCGTCGAAGGAGGTCGGCCCCGCGCTCTTCACCTCACTGCTCATCATCACCCTCTCGTTCATCCCCGTCTTCGCGCTCGAGGCGCAGGAGGGGCGATTGTTCAAGCCGCTCGCCTGGACCAAGACGCTGTCCATGGCCGCGGCCGCTCTGCTCTCGATCACCCTCGTGCCGGTGATGATGGGGCTGTTCATCCGCGGCGGGGTCAAGCCGGAGGCGCAGAACCCGGTCAACCGCTTTCTGATCCGCATCTACCGGCCGGCCATCCACTTCGTGCTCCGCTTCCGCTGGCCCGTGATCGGAGCGGCGGTCGCGGTGCTGCTCGCGACGATCATCCCGTGGCGCAACCTGGGGAGCGAGTTCATGCCGCCGCTGAACGAGGGCGCGATCATGGACATGCCCTCGCTCTTTCCCGGCGTCGGCACCGCGCAGGCCAAGCAGATCCTGCAACAACGCGACGCCGCGATGGCGAGCATCCCGGAGGTCCAGACGGTGCTCGGCAAGATCGGACGGGCGGAGAGCGCGACGGACATGGCGCCGATGTCGATGATCGAGTCGATCGCGGTGCTAAAGCCGGAGGACGAGTGGAGGGAAGGCGTCGATTTCGACTCGATCCAGGCGGAGATGAACCGCGCGGTGCAGACCCCCGGCGTCGCGAACATGTGGTCGATGCCGATCAAGAACCGGCTGGACATGCTGGCGACCGGGATCAAGACCCCGGTCGGGATCAAGATCTTCGGCCCCGATTTGGCGACGCTTGACCGGATCGGCAAGCAGATCGAGACCCACCTCGCCATGGTGCCGGGCACCGGCTCGGTGTTCGCGGAAAAGGCGCTCGGCGGCCGCTACGTGGACATCGACGTGGACCGCGAGGCCGCCGCCCGCTATGGGCTGAGCACCGACGACGTGCAGATGGCGATGATGGCCGCGGTCGGTGGGATGCCGGCCGGGCAGACGATCGAGGGGCGCGAGCGCTACGGGGTGCTGGTCCGCTACCCGCGTGAGCTGCGCGACAACCCGCAGGCGATCGCAAACACGCTGGTCGCCACGCCGTCCGGAGCGCAGGTCGAGCTGGGGCAGCTCGCCCGGATCAATGTCGTGCAGGGGCCGCCGCAGATCAGGTCCGAGAACGCGTACCTGAACAACATCGTCTACGTCGACGTGCGGGGGCGCGACATCGGCGGCTACGTCGAGGACGCGCAGCAAATGCTCGACGAGCAGCTCGATCTGCCGGCCGGCTACCGGCTCGAGTGGTCCGGCCAGTTCGAGGCGATGGAGCGCGCCAACCGCAAGCTGCGCGTGGTGGTGCCGGTCACCCTCGCCATCATCTTCCTGCTCCTTTTCTTCCAGTTCGGCAGCGTCATCGAGGCGTCGATCGTGATGCTCTCGCTCCCCTTCGCGCTGGTCGGCGGCGTCTGGCTGATGTGGCTGCTCGGCTACAACCTTAGTGTCGCGACGGCGATCGGCTTCATCGCCCTCGCCGGCGTGGCCGCGGAGACGGGCGTGATCATGCTGATCTACCTGGATCAGGCGTATCATGCGCGGCACGAGAAGCGGCAGCTCCGCGGTCGCGCCGATGTCGACGCCGCGGTCGAGTACGGAGCGGTGGAGAGGGTGCGTCCCAAGATGATGACCGTCACCGCGATCATCGCCGGGCTGCTCCCCATCATGTGGAGCCACGGTGCCGGCGCGGACGTGATGAAGCGCATCGCGGCTCCCATGGTCGGCGGGATGATCTCCAGCACGATCCTGACGTTGGTCGTGATCCCCGCGATCTACTCCTTGTGGAAGGAGTGGG
This sequence comes from Longimicrobiaceae bacterium, assembly GCA_051005515.1. GTDB lineage: Bacteria > Gemmatimonadota > Gemmatimonadetes > Longimicrobiales > Longimicrobiaceae > JBPCJG01. Next base: position 737 of record JBPCJG010000032.1, on the reverse strand, counting down.
AGCTGAGGCGGATGGGCAGGCGCTCGGACGCGCCGGCGCTGAAAGAGATCCCGGTGCTCACGGAGGAGCTGGTGGGGAGCGGGGATTGACTCGAATTGTTCCAACTCGTACCGGGAGGTACACCGTGGTAACAGGCAAACTTCGCAGTGTTCTCTGGATTCTGGGCAGCCTCGGGGTGGCATGGCTGATCCTGGCCCTCGCTTCGCTCCCCGCGATGAGTCGCATGATGGGTGGCGGGGGGATGGAAGACGGCGGGATGATGAGGGACGGCATGATGAACGGCGGGATGATGGGAGGAATGATGTCCATGATGGGCGTCATGGCCGTGCAACTCGTCGCCATGCTCGGACTGGTGGGGGTCTTTGTCTACCTGGTGGTGGACGTCCTGCGAAACCGCTCCGCCCGATGAGCACCTCTCTGAACCGGCGCGAGTTTCTGCGCACGGGAATCGCGGCAGGCGCGGTACTCCTGCCGGCGGCCTCGCTGCTCGCCGCGTGCGAGCGGGCCGGCGGCACTCCCGGCACCCTCGAGCGCCTAGCGACAGCCTCCACTGCGCGATCGAGTCCCGCCCGTGAGGTACGCCTCGTGGCGGAGGCGGGCGAGGTCGAGGTGGGTGCCTTAGGCACCTACCGCACCTGGCTCTACAACGGCGAGTTCCCCGGTCCCGAGATCCGCGTCCGCGAAGGCGAGAGGCTGCGGATCGCGGTGGAGAACCGCCTGCCCGAAGGCACCACCGT
>JBPCJG010000031.1:0-6128 GCA_051005515.1 Longimicrobiaceae bacterium | reverse complement strand
AACCAGGCGCGCCACGTCTACGACGCGCTCAAGGCACGGCTCGGCGCCGTCGCCGACAACCTGCTCTGGGTGCGCGTCTGGGAGACGCCCGAGCAGTGGGCCCAGTACAGCGAGCGCGACGTGACGGGGATCGTCTGACCCGGCAACTTCCTTCGCGGCCGCCTCAGCTCGTGCCGCGGTGAGGCTCCTCCTCACGGACGTGCTCCGCTGTCCCCGCTGCGGCCCCGAGTGGGGGTTGATCCTGCTCGCCGACCGCATCGACGAGGAGCGGCGGGTCGAGCGGGGGCGCCTCGGCTGCGCGAACTGCCGCAATGCATATTCCATCGAAAGCGGCGTCCTCGACCTGCGGCTGGAAGGCACGAGTGCGACCCAGCCGCCCGAGGAGATGGAGGCGGATGGGGACGCGGCCGTCCGGCTGGCCGCGCTGCTCTGGCTCTCCGCCGGGGCGGGGCGGGTCGCGCTGCGCGGCTTCGCCGCGCCCGTCGCGTCGCAGGTCGCCGCGCTGGTGCCCGAGGTGGGGGTGGTCGAACTGCGCGCCGAGCGCGGGGAAGTCACGGTCCCGGAGGTGGACGAGGTGCTGGCGGTGCGGGATTTCCCCTTCGCAGATCGGACGCTGCGCGGAGTCGCGCTGCGGGGCCCTGCGGAACCCCAAGATCTGGCCGCAGCGGTGCGTATCGTGGTTCCGGGCGGACGCATCGTCGTCGCAGGCAGCGGGAGCGGCGTGGAAGCGACGCTACGTTCCCTGGGAGCCGAGATCCTGCTGTCGGAAGGAGAAACCGTCGTCGCCCGAACGGGCGTTGCGTCCCCCCGGAGCACCGGGTAACTTTGGGCTTGCCGGCTGTACCCGCACACCCGCCCCCGTCATGTCCTGGTGGACCAACCTGATCTCCGGTTCCTCGCTTTCTTCGGCGGGCGAGGTGGACTATTATGAAGAAGGGGCCGCGCTGCTCGCCCAGGAGAAGTTCCACGAAGCGCTGACCTCGTTTCGGCTCGCTCTCCGCAAAAGCCCGAACGACACCGCCGTACTCCAGCAGATCGCGGTGACCTATACCCGCATCGGCATGACCGACGAGGCGAGCCGCACGTACCGGCGCGTTCTCGACCTTCAGCCGTACGCCTCCGGCGCGCACTACGGGCTAGCTTTTCTGCTGCTGCAGCGGGGCGCGCGCGACGAAGCCGTAGCGCACCTGAGAACCTTTCTCGCCCGACCTCCGGACCATTCCGACGCGCAGCGACACGTCGAGCACGCCCGCAGCACTCTGGCGGAGCTGACGGGGGAGGAGGTGTACGCCGAGGTTCCGCCGGAGGGACGCTGAAGGGAACAGGGTCCGCCGAGCTCGCGCTCTTCCTCACGACCGCGCCCGACGAGGCGAGCGCTGTGCGCCTGGCGCGGACCCTGCTGGAGGAGCGGGCGATCGCCTGCGCCAACCTGCTCCCGGCGTTGACGGCGCTCTTCTACTGGGAGGGCGAGGTGCGAGAGGAAAGCGAAACTCTGCTGCTCCTCAAGGCGCCTATGGCACAGGCGGAGCGGGTGGAGCAGCGCCTCGCGGAGCTGCACCCCTACGACGTGCCCGAGATCGCACGGCTGGAGGCGGCAGTGAACCACCCTTACGCGCGTTGGATGGACGAAGTCACCTCCGGTCCACTGAGACGCCGCACGCTGCTACGACGGAATGAAGAGACGCAGAGATAAAGACAAAGGGAACCGAACGGAGACGGAAACGCCCCCGTCGCCGGATGCCGCGACGGCGGAATCCGCCGCCTCATCGGCCGCGTTTTCGAGCGAACGCCTCGAGCGGGCGGACCGGGCCGCGGCCGAGGGAGCGTACACGGACGCAGCGGACCTCTACGGACAGGCGGTGGCGCAAGCTCCCACCAGCGTGTCGGCGCTGCTGGGGCTCGGCTCGGCTCTCGCGCAACTCGGCCGCTACGAGGGCGCTGAGCGCGAGCTGCGCCGCGCGCTGAAGCTCGCCCCCGAGGACCCGGAGGTGCGCCTGCAGCTCGGCACTACGCTCTACAAGCGCGGCAACTACCCGGACGCGGTCGCGGAGCTGCGCAAGGCCACCGAGCTGGACGGAAACGCGGCGGGGTACCTGCTGCTCGGCGAGGCGCTCAACCAGATCGCCGAGCCCGATCAGGCGATCGAGGCGCTGGAGCGGGGCCTCGCGCTCTCGCCGGACAACGGTAGGACGCTCTACGCGCTGGGGATCGCGTACGACCGCAAGAACCAGTTCGAGCGCGCGGCGGAGATGTACCGGCTGGCGCGCGAAGCGGGGCGATCTCCGTCGGCTGTGTGAGCCATCGCCGTTCCATCCCGGTTTCGTATTCTCCCGGTAGTCAGAAACAGAACGCATGGCTGGACACAGCAAGTGGAAGCAGATCAAGCGCAAGAAGGCGGTCACGGACCAGAAGCGCGCCGCGAACTGGACCAAGCTGATCCGCGAGCTCACCGTCGCCGCGCGGGAGGCCGGGGGAGACCCCGCCGGCAACCCTCGGCTGCGGCTGGCGATCGACACCGCGCGCGCGGCGAACATGCCGAACGACAACATCGAGCGGGCCATCCTGAAGGGAACCGGAGACCTCGAAGGAGTCTCCTACGAGGAGATCACCTACGAGGCGTACGGACCGGGAGGAGTCGCGTTGATGATCGAAACGCTGACCGACAACAACAACCGCACGGTGGCGGACATCCGCCACGCACTCTCCAAGAACGGCGGCAATCTCGGCCAGACCGGATCGGTAGCGTGGATGTTCGATCGCCGCGGACAGATCGTCTTCGACGGGCAGCGGTATGGCGAGTCGCGGGTGATCGAAGCGGCGCTCGAAGCCGGGGCGGAAGACATCGAAAGCGAGGATGGCGTCCACACGCTCGCCACCGACGTGTCCGGCTTTCACGAAGTCCAGCAGGCGCTGCGGGAGCAGGGGATGGAGTGGGAGAGCGCCGAGCTGGCGATGATCCCCAGCGCCGAGGTGCCGGTCTCCGGTGGTGACGCCCAACAATTGATCCGCCTGCTCGAGGCGCTGGAGGACCTCGACGACGTCCAGCACGTCCACTCCAACGCCGACCTCGACGAGGCGGCGCTCGCCGCGGCGGAGGTCTGATCGCGACCGGCCGGGAAGGGCTCGTCCTCGGCGTGGACCCGGGCACGGCAGCCACGGGATACGGCGTCGTCGCGCAGGCTCGCGACGGCGCCCTTTCGCTGCGGGAGTGCGGGGTGATCCGCCCCCGCCGCGGCTCGACACTCGCGCAGCGGCTCGGCTGCATCTTCCGGGGTCTGGAGGAAGTGCTCGACCGGCACCATCCCGAGCTGATGGCGGTGGAAGGCATCTTCCACGGCAAGAACGCACGCACTGCCGTGGTGCTCGCGCACGCCCGCGGCAGCATCCTGCTGGCCGCGGCGTTGCGCGACGTGGCAGTCGCCGAATATCCCCCGGCGGAGGTGAAGCAGTCCGTGGTCGGCACCGGGCGCGCCCAGAAGGCGCAGGTAGCCTTCATGGTGCAGCGGCTGCTGCGCCTGCGCGAGCCGCCCCAGCCGGCCGACGCGGCGGACGGTATCGCGGTGGCTCTCTGCCACTGCTTCCGCACCCGCGGTGCCGGCGGCGTGGCCAGCGAGCGCTTCTCCCTGCGCGAGCTCGCCCGCAGCCGCGGCGTGGTGTGATCTCCCGCCTCCGCGGCACCCTGCTGGCGCGCGACCTGGAACGGGTCGAAGTGATGACGGCCGGCGGGATCGCCTATGAGGTCTGGGTCCCGCTCCCGGCGCTCGAACGGCTCCCGCGCGCCGGCGAAGAGGTGGAGCTGCGCACCTACCAGGTGGTGCGCGAGGACTCCCTCACCCTGTACGGCTTCCCCGACGAGGCCGGGCGTACGGTCTTCGCCCGCCTGCTCACCGCGCCCGGTGTGGGGCCGCGGCTGGCGCTCGCGCTGGTTTCGGCACTCTCGCCCGCCGGCGTGGTGCGCGCGGTCCGCGACCGCAACACCGCCGCATTGACCGCGGTGAGCGGGGTCGGGAAAAAGACCGCCGAGCGGCTCATCCTGGACCTCGGGGGGAAGCTCGACGACATCCCGGTCGCGGCCATCGGGCGCGGACCGGCGGCCCCGGCGGCCGGGGAAGCCGTCCGCGCGCTGATCGGCCTCGGGCTCGCCGCGGGCGAAGCCGAGCGCACCGTCGCCGAAGTGGTGGAGGAGGAGGGGGCGCTGCCCGCCGCGGACCTGGTGCGCAGCGCCCTCGCCCGCGCCCGCTGAGGGGCGGAGGGAACGCCTCTCCGAACCGCCACCGACTGGCGGGGGTAAAGCAGGGAAACCGAAGAAAACGCGAAACCGGACGGCGCATGGCCAGCGACAGCGAAAACCAGGAGCGCGCGGATCCCCGCTCGGAGATCACCACACCCGACGCGCTCCCGGACGAGGAGAGCGCCGAGCTGAGCCTGCGCCCGCAGCGGCTGGCGGAGTTCATCGGTCAGAAGCGGGTCAAGGAATCGCTGCGCATCGGCATCGACGCCGCCCGGGCGCGGGGTGAACCCCTCGACCATACCCTCCTTTACGGTCCCCCCGGCCTGGGCAAGACCACGCTGGCGATGCTGATGGCGCGGGAGATGGGAGTGAACATCAAGATCACCTCCGGTCCCGCGCTGGAGAAGCCGAGCGACCTGGTGCGCGAGCTGACCTCGTCGATCCGGGAGGGCGACATCCTCTTCATCGACGAGATCCACCGGCTGCGCCCGGTGATCGAGGAGTTCCTCTACCCGGCGATGGAGGACTGGCGGGTGGACCTGCGCCTTTCCGACGGGCCGCACGCGCAGATGATCTCCATGCCGGTCGAGCGCTTCACCCTGGTGGGCGCGACCACCCGCTTCGGGCTGCTCACCCCGCCCATGCGCGCGCGCTTCGGCATCATCCACCGCCTCGGCTTCTACCCCGACGAGCAGCTCGCCTTCATCGCCGAACGCACCGCGGAGATCCTCGGCATCGAGTGCACTGCGGAGGGTGCGCGGGAGATCGCCCGCCGCTCGCGCGGTACGCCGCGCGTGGCGAACCGGCTGATGCGTCGCGTCCGCGACTACGCGGAGGTGCGCGCGGACGGCGTCATCGACAAGCCGGTCGCCGACGCCGCGCTGAAAATGCTGGACGTGGACGAGGACGGTCTCGACGAGATGGACAACCGGGTGGTTCGCTCGCTGATCGAGCGCTTCGACGGGGGGCCGGTAGGTCTGAACAATCTGGCCGTCGCGATCGGGGAGGATTCAGGTACGCTGGAAGAGGTGTACGAGCCCTTCCTGATCCAGAAGGGGTTCGTGATGCGCACCGCCCGCGGCAGGGTGGCCACCCGGGCGGCGTATCTGCGCTTCGGCTACCCCCCGCCGCCCGCCGCGGAAGGAAACGTCGCCGCCGGACAGGCCACGCTCTTCGACGCGTGACGCCGGCGCGGCTCCGCACCGCGGACTTCGACTATCATCTTCCCCCCGACCGCATCGCGCAGCATCCCGTTGCGCGGCGGGATTCGAGCCGTCTGCTGGTGCTCGACCGGGAGACGGCCGAGCTCGCCCACCGCCGCTTCGCCGAACTGCCGGAGCTGATCCCCCCCGGCGACGTGCTGGTGCTGAACCGCACCCGCGTCTTTCCCGCCCGGCTGCTCGGGCGCCGCGCCGGGGGCGGCGCGGCGGAGGTGCTCCTCCTCCGCCCGGACGGCGACGAGCTCTGGCGGGCGCTGGTGCGCCCCGGCGCCCGGCTGCCCGCGGGGCGGACGGTTGAGGTCGGCGAAGAGCTGCGGGTGGAGATCGTCGAGGCGCTCGAGGGTGGCGAGCGCCTCGTGCGGCTGGTCACCCCGCTTGAGGTGGAAGAGGCGCTCGAGCGCTACGGGCGCGTACCGCTTCCTCCGTACGTGCGGCGCGAGCCGGAGCCGGGCGACGCCGCGCGCTACCAGACGGTGTACGCGAGGGAAAGCGGCTCGGTAGCCGCACCCACCGCGGGTCTGCACTTCACGCCGGAGCTGCTTGCGGCGCTGCGGGAGCGGGGCGTGGAGGTCGTCGAGGTTCTGCTGCACGTCGGGCCCGGCACCTTCAGGCCGGTGGACGTCGACGACCCCGCCGAGCACCCGATGCATCCGGAGTGGTACCGGGTGGAGCCGCCC
>JBPCJG010000030.1:0-6423 GCA_051005515.1 Longimicrobiaceae bacterium | reverse complement strand
ACGAGCGGCTCTTCAGGCTGATCTCCCCCGGGAAGGAGCGCTACGTGGGGCGGGAGGAGTGGCACCGCCGCATCCTCGCCGCGCGCGACATCTTCGGCGCCCGCAACGTCATCCCCAACTTCGTCGCCGGGGTGGAGATGGCACGGCCGCACGGCTTTGCCACGGTGGACGAGGCGATCGCCTCGACTGCCGAGGGGCTCGACTGGTTCATGTCGCGCGGGGTGACGCCGCGCTTCACCACTTGGTGCCCCGAGCCCACCACGCCGCTGGGCAGGGACAACCCCGAGGGCGCCCCGCTCGAGTACCACGTGCGCCTGCTGGAGATCTACCGGGAGACGATGGACCGCTACGGCCACGCGGCCCCGCCTGGATACGGCGCCCCCGGCGCAGGGCGGGCCGTCTTCTCCGTCAGCTCGTTCATGGACGTGCTGACCCCGGAGGAGCAGAGCGAGGACGTCGCCGCGGCGCCGCTCGCGGCCGCCTGTGCATCCCCCCCCCGGGGGAAATAGCCAGTCCGCTGCCGGCCCATCCTCCGCGCTCCCGATGAGCGGCGAACCGCTGCTCGAGACCGGCGTGCCCGACCTCAACCTCGTGCTCGGCGGCGGCATCCCGCGGGGTGACCTGCTCCTGCTCACCGGCCGGGCCGGCGCGGGCAAGACCACCCTCGCCCTCCAGATCGCCTTCCACGTCGCGGCCAGCGGCGAGCGGGCGCTCTACTTCTCCACCCTTTCCGAGACCCCTGCCCGCGTGCTGGGCCACCTGAGCGGCTTCGGGTGGTGAAGCTGCGCGGACGATCACCGCTGGCGGGGGAGCACTCGCTGCGCATCGACCGGCGCGAGGAATTCGGAGATTTGAGGCACCGAAAGTCAGAGCGAGTCGACCGAGACGGCCACGGCGAGCGCCTCGCTCCCGCGCCGGTCGGCGACCGGCAGCGTGAAATGGAACGTGCTCCCCTGCCCCGGCTCGCTCTCGACCCAGATCTGCCCACCATGCGCTTCGATGATGCCGTGCGCGATCGCGAGACCGAGGCCGATGCCACGGCGGTCGGCGCGGCCCGCTTGCCAGAACTGCCCGAAGACGTGCGGGAGCTCCTCCTTGGCGATCCCCTGCCCGGTGTCGCGCACCATGACGCGCACCACCCCGTCTGCCTCCACGGCCTCGATGGCGACCCGCCCGCCCGCCGGGGTGAACTTGACCGCGTTGCCTACCAGGTTCGAGATCACCTGCTGCACCCGCGCTCCGTCCATCAGCACCCGAGGCAGATCGTCTGAGGCATCACACTCCAGAGCGAGCGATCCGGCGGTCGCCAGCGGCCGCAGCAGCTCCGCGGTCTCCGTGAGCAGCGGGTGCAGCGCAGCGGGGGCGGGCACGACGGCGAGTCGGCCGGTTTCGATCCGCCGCACGTCGAGCAGATCCTCGATCAGCCGGTTCATCTGGTCCGCGGCGCGGGTGACGATCCCGAGCTGCTTGCGCTGGTTCGCGTCCGCTCCTGTCTCAAGCAGCAGTTCGGTCCCGAGACGGATGGTGTTGAGCGGGTTGCGCAGGTCGTGCGCCACCACTCCGAGCATGTCGTCACGCCGTCGGGTAGCCAGCTCCGCCTGATGGAAGAGCCGCGCGTTCTCGACGGCGAGGGCCGCGCGACGGGCGAGCTCCTCCGCCAGCCCCCGTTCCGCCGCCGAGTAGCGGCGGGCCGGACCGGAGACGCCGAAGGTGATGCCTCCGACCAGCCGTTCACCCGTCCGCAGCGGCACGACCACCACCGACGTCGGTCGCAGAAGGGCGACCAGCCGGCGCAGCTGCGCGTCGGGAGCGAGATAGCGGTCGACATCCTCGTCGGTGACCTGCTCGAGCAGCAGCGTCTCACCGGCGTGGAAGAGCGCCGCGAGCGGATGCGCCTGCGACCCCTCTTCCGGCGAGGCGGCGCGGATCACCGCCGCTCGAGCGGGGTCGACGTGGGCCATCCCCGCCAGCCGGAAGGTGTCGTCCTGCTCCAGAACGTCCACGATGCACCAGTCGGCCAGGAACGGAACCGCGAGTTGCGCGAGGGTTCCGAAGGTCGAGTGGTAGTCGAACGAGGTGGCGAGCACCCGGCTCGCCTCCGCGAGGAACTCGGCCCGCTCCCGCGCCGCACGCTGTGCCTGCTGGAGCCAGCGCGTCTGCAGCAGGTTGCGGATGCGGAGCTGCACCTCGACCGGATCGAGCGGTTTGGTGAGAAAGTCGTGCGCTCCGCCCGCAAGGGCGCGCTGCTTCGCCTCCGGCGTGATGTCGGCGGTGAGCACGACGATCGGCAGGTATTCGTCCCCGCCGATCCGCTCTCCGAAGCGGCGCAGGAGCTCGAAGCCGTCGAGGTGCGGCATGTGGAGGTCGAGCAGGACGAGGTCCGGAGCGCTCTCGTTGAAGAGCGCCTCCGCCGCCCTCGGATCGCGGGTGGCGGTGAAGTGGGAGTAACCGTCGTCCAGCAGGATCGCCTCGAGCAGGTCAAGGTTCGCCTGCTCGTCGTCCACCGCCAGGATCGTGGCGCCGCGCAGCTCTTCGCTCGTCATCCCCCTTCCCCCCTGCGTGTCAGCAGCCCATCGACTTCGGCGAGGAAGCCGTCCACGTCGAGCGGCTTGGTGAGGTAGCCGTCCGCCCCCGCCTCCTTCAGCCGCTCGACCTGCCCCGGGGTCGCGTCCGCACTGATCACCAACACCGGCGTATCACGGGTGCGCTCGTCGGAGCGCAGCCGGCGCAGCACTTCCTCGCCCGGGATGTCGGGGAGGTGCAGATCGAGCAGGATCAGGTCGGGGAGATGCTCCCACGCCAGCTCGACGCCGAGCCGTCCCTGCAGCGCCGGGACCAGGGTGAGCTCGGGACGGGCGGCGAGGATCGTCTCGATCAGCGTCAGGTTGGCGAGGTTGTCCTCGATGTAGAGCAGCGTCGCCGGCGTAGCCGCCTGCCGGTCGGCGTCTCCCGCGCGTGGAACCGTTTCCCGCAGCTCCTCGACGGGGGTTCTCGCGAGTGGGAGGTCTATCCAGAAGGTGCTGCCGACGCCGGGGGTGCTCTCCACCCGCAGCTCGCCTCCCATCGCCGCCACTAGCCGCTGCGAAAGGGCGAGCCCCAACCCCGTCCCCTCTACCTCGTCCCGGTCTGCCCCCAAACGCGTAAAGGGGATGAAAAGCTCCTCCATGCGCTCCGCCGGGATGCCGCGCCCGGTGTCGCGGACGCCGATGCAGAAGCGCGGGTCTTCGGCCGCCGCTGAGCGCGACGGTTCGCAGGTCACGGTGACGCTTCCCCCCGGCCGGTTGTACTTGACAGCGTTGGAAAAGAGGTTGAGCAGCACCTGCGCGAGCCGCTGCCGGTCGGCGTGAACGTAGCGGCCGGCGCACCCGTATAGCTCCTCGTCGAGTTCGATCTCGCGCTGCGCCGCGAGCGGGCGGATCAGGGTCAGCGCCTCGCGTAGCGCGTTCTCGACCGGGACCGGTTCGAGCGAGAACTCCTGCCGGTCGGCCTCGATGCGGGCGATGTCGAGCACCTCGTTGATCAAATTAAGCAGGTGCCGACCGGCCTTGAGGATGTGGTCTACGCCCTTGCGCTGGTCTGCGGGCAGCTCCCGCTTCGCCAGCAGCTGAGCGAAGCCGAGGATGCTGTTCATCGGCGTGCGCAGCTCGTGGCTCATCCGCGAGAGAAACTCGCTCTTCGCGCGGTTGGCCCGCTCCGCCTCCTCCTTGGCGTCCCGGAGCGCTAGCTCCGCCTGCTTCCGCTCGGTGATGTCGCGGAAGAACCAGATGCGGCCGTAGCGGTCGCCCTCGCTGCTCCTCACCGGGGCGCTGTAGCGGTCGAAGACCTTGCCGTCGCGCAGCGCGATCTCGTCCCGGCTCTCCTCGTCGGGGTGCCGGTAGAGGTACTCGACACGCTTGCGGAACGCTTCCGGGTCGCGCAGCTCGCCCAGCACGTGCTCCACCGCTTCCTCGTCGGAGCCGCGCTCGATGATCGCGTCGGGGATCCCCCACATCTCCACGAAACGACGGTTGTGCGAGAGCATTCTACCATCCTCGGCCACCACCAGGATGCCGTCGATCGAGGCCTCTCCCTGCGCTTCCAGCAGGGTCTTCTGCAGCCGCAGCTCCTCCTCCGCCTGCTTCCGCTCGGTGATGTCGCGGGCGTTCACCACTACGCCTTCCGCGTCGGTGGTCGGGGAAAGGGTGCGGCCGAAGGCCTCGAGGTATCGCCAGCTCCCATCGCGCTGGCGGAAGCGGTACTGCGCCGAGCCGGTGGTGCCCGGATGCGCCGTCACCCGTCTCAGGGCCTCGGAGAGGTGGGGGATGTCGTCCGGGTGGACGTAGTCGAAGCCGCTGACCCCCGTGAGCTCCTCCGGGGAGTAGCCGAGAATGCGCTCCACCGAAGGGCTCTGATAAGTCATCATCCCCGTCCGGTCCATCACCACGGTGACGTCGGAGGCGTTCTCGATCAACGCGCGGAAGTGCTCCTCGCTGCGGCGCAGCGCTGCCTCGCTCTGCTTGCGCTCGGTGATGTCGCGGGAGTTGATGACCAGCCCCTCGGCGGGCGATTCGAGGCAGACGGTGTTCGCGATTCCTTCGAAGGTGAGCCAACCTCCGTCGCGGTGGCGGATCCGATACTCGATCGATTTCGGCACCCCTGGATGCGCGAAGACGTCCTCCATTACCGCTTGTACCGCGACTACGTCGTTGGGGTAGGTGATGTCCCAGGCGCTGCTTCCGAGCAGCTCCTCGGGGGTGTACCCCAGCACCCGCTGTACGGAGGGGCTCAGGTAGCGGATCACCGCCTGGGAATCCGGAGACACCAGGGTGATGATGTCGGAGCCGTTCTCGATCAGCGCGCGGAAGCGCTCCTCGCTGCGGCGCAGCGCCTCTTCGGTGAGCTTGCGTTCGGTGATGTCGCGGGCGTTGACTACCAGCCCTTCGGCTGCCGAGTCGGCGAGCAACGTGCGGCCCACCGCCTCGAGGGTGAGCCACGCACCCAGCTTCGAGCGGTAGCGCAGCTCCACGGAAACGGTCCTCCCCGGGTGGCGTATTGCCGCGTCCCGCAGGCGTAACACCTCGGGCAGGTCGTCCGGGTGCATCAGCTCGGTGAACGGGCGCCCGATCCGCTCTTCGGGCGTCCATCCGGTGAGGCGCCAGACGGAGGGGCTGACGTACTGCGTCACGCCGTCGGGGCCGATCACGATGATGAGATCGGAGCCGTTCTCCGTTAGCCGCCGGAAGTGCTCCTCGCTCTGCTGCAGCGCCCGCTCTGCCCGTTTCTGCTCGGTGGTATCTCGCACCACCCCGATCACCTGGCCACCGGGGATGGGCAGCAGCCGCGCCTCGTAGTCGTGCGGCTCCTCCCCCATCGGCAGCTCGTACTCGACGCAGACCAGTTCCGAGGTGGCGGCGATCTCCCGCAGCGCCTCCTCGACTCGCGCTCCCACGTCCGGGGGCAGCACGTCCTGCATCCGTCTGCCGAGGAACTCTTCGGGGGAAACGTAGAGCCCCTGGCTGCGCCCGGCCCGGTAGTCCAGCAGCGTGCCGTCGGCTTCGAGCCGGAAGTACAGGTCCGGGAGTGCCTGGAAGATGCCTTCCAGCTCGTGTGTTCTGCCGCGCAGCTCTTCCGCCGTACGCTCCCGCTCGGCGATCTCCTCCTCGAGCGCTTCGTTGGTCTCCGCCAGCTCCGCGGTGCGCTCCTGGACGCGCGTCTCCAGCTCCTCGTAAGCGCGGCGCAGCGCCTCTTCGGCCTCGCGCCGCTCTGCCGCCTCCAGCGCCAGCGACACCATGTCCGCGACGGTGGAGGCGAACTCCTGCTCCTCCTGCGACCAGCGGCGGGCCGGGCCCACGTGCTCGTGGCAGAGCACCCCGACCAGCTGGCCCTTGCGCCAGATCGGCGCGTCGAGCATCGAAGTGATCCCCGCCGGCCGGAGGTACTCCTGCGCGAAGCCGCGCGTCCGCGGATCGGTCTCGGCGTCGTGGGCGGCGAGGATGCGCTCCTCCGAGAGGGCGAGGAAGTAAGCGGGGTTCTCGTCCCGACCGACGCGGTATCCGGATTCGTGGCGATCCGCCTCCGCGAGGTACAGATCGCGACAGACGATCTCGTCTCCCCCCTCGCCGAGGAACCAGACGCTGACCCGTGCGACCCCCATCGTCTCCGCATCGGTGCGCAGGATGCGGTCGAGCGCCTCGCCGAGATCCGCGTCGCCCATCCGCACCAGCTCCATCAGGGCGGCCTGGTCGCGCTCGATACGCGCGAGGCGCTCGTCCCCGAGCCGTTCGGCCTCCCGGCGCTCGGCCGCGGCGGCTTCGAGTTCGCGCACGTGTCGCCGCAGCTCCAGCTGCGCCATCGTCTGGTTCGCCAGCGCCCGGAGCGCGTCGAGCTGCTCGGCGGAGAGCTCGCGCGGCTCGTGGTCCACCACGCACAGCGTCCCCAGCGCCT
>JBPCJG010000029.1:0-5236 GCA_051005515.1 Longimicrobiaceae bacterium | reverse complement strand
CGGCCGAGCAGCGACGGACGCTCCTTGCGCCGGGCGCGGCGTTTCCGACTACGGGCCATGGGGGAGGTGCAGCGGAGAAGGGAGTTGGAGCCGAGTCGTGCTACCGCGTCCGCGGGTGCGTGTTCCTGCTACGAGAGCGTGCGGCCACCGTCCACCGTCAGCGTTTCGCCGGTGATGAAGGGGGCGCGCAACAGATAGAGGAGGGCCGCGACGACGTCGTCCGGCGACCCGATGCGGCCGAGCGGCGCACGCTCCGCGAGCCGCCGAACCTGTTCATCGGACAGCTCGTCCGGCGGGAGCACGCTGCCGGGGGCGATGGCGACCACCCGCACCTCGGGCGCGAACTCGCGGGCGGCGACCCGGGTGAGCTGCGCGAGCCCCGCCTTGGCGACGGAGTGCGCTGCGTAGCCCCGCCAGCTCTGCAGCGCGGACAGGTCCAGCAGGTTGACGATACACCCGGCTCCCCGGCTGCGCATCGCGGGGGCGATCTCCCGAGTCAGCAGAAAGGGCGCGCGCAGGTTCACTGCGAGCGTGTGGTCCCACAGCTCCGTGTCGGTAGCTTCGATGGGCTCGGAGGGAAACACGGCGGCGCTGTTCACCAGCACGTCCACCCCTCCGAACGCGGCTTCCGCCTCGCCGGCGAGCCGCACCGCCGCCTCCCCGTCCGCCAGGTCGGCCCGCAGCGCCACCGCTTCCCCCCCGCTCTCGCCGATCTCGCGGACTACCTGCTCCGCTGCCGCCGCCGACGCGTGGTAATGGACGATCAGGCGCATCCCCTCCACCGCCAGTGCGAGCGCGAGCGCCCGCCCCAGGCGCACGCCGCCCCCGGTGACCAGCGCGCACTGCCCGGCGAGGGTCACGGGAGCGTTGCCGGCGGGCGGGGAGTGGCTGCTGGCCGTGCTATCCCTCCTCTTCCTCTTCGTCCTGTGAAAAGATCTTGAGGTTGGTCGAGTGGCCGGGGTTCACGCGCGCTTTCGGGTCCAGGTAGTGGACGGCATTGTTGACCGCGACCGCCGCTTCGCCGTACCCGGTGGCGATCAGCTCCAGCTTCCCGGGATAGTGCGTGATGTCGCCGGCGGCGTATATGCCAGAACGGTTGGTTTCCATCAGCGGCGACACCCTGATGGAACCGCGCTCCTGCTCCAGCCCCCAGCTCCCGATCGGCCCGAGATCCGGCTTGAAGCCGAGCAACGCGATCACCGCGTCGACCTCGAGCGTGGTCTCCTCGTCCGTGTCGTTGTTGAAGATGGTGGCGGAGCGGAGGCACGCGCCATCGCCGTCCATCGCGCGGACCTCGTACGGGGTGAGGATGCGCAGCTCGCCCCTCTCCGCGGCGGCGCGCATCTCCTGCATCGTGGCCTTGTGGGCGCGGAAGCCGTGCCGGCGGTGGATCAGCGTCAGCTCGCTGGCCACTCCGCGCAGCCCCACCGCCCAGTCGGCCGCGGAGTCGCCGCCGCCCACGAGCAGCACCCGCTGGTCGCGGAACTCCTGGGGGGCATGGACGTGGGTGTGGACGCTACCCCCCTCACCGTAGTGCTCTTCCCAACCGGGGCACTCGAGGACGCGGGGGTTGAGCGCCCCCTTGCCGCCGGTGATGATGGCGGTGCGGGTGGGGAACGCGCCACGCTCGGTTTCGAGCACCAGGTGGCCGTTCTGCTCGACGAGGTGCTGGACCTCGGCGTCGAGCACCACTTCCGGTTCGAACTGCAAGCCCTGCTCGATCATCGCCTTGGCCAGATCCTTGGCCAGGATCTTCGGCAGGCCGCCGACGTCGTAGATGTACTTCTCGGGGTAGAGCGCCATCAGCTGCCCCCCGAGCTGCGGCAGCGCGTCCACGATGCGGCAGGAGACGCCGCGCAGGCCGGCGTAGAAGGCGGCGTAGAGGCCGGTGGGGCCGCCGCCGATGATGGTGACGTCGGTGACGCTGTCGTTGGGTGTTTCGCTCAATGCTTGCTTTTCTCCGGTCTGGATGCCGGGGGAGTTTACCGACGGCGGCTCCCGGCGGCAACCGGAGCGGAGGTTCGTAGCGTCGCTGGGCGGGCGATTCGCAGGGCCGGGTAGCGCTACCAACGTTCCCGCGACACCTTGCACCCTGCAACCGGTCGTGCAAAAGGGCGCCGATATCCGGCGCCGTGGCGTCTGCAAAACACTTGCGGAAAGCGTTGGGGCGTCAGTATCTTCTCCGTGATCGACGCCTGGTCCGCACGTTGCCCTACCCCCTGTCGGCAGCGCGGGCGTTCCGAGCTCCCCGTACCATCACCCCCGAGCAGGAGAGAGGAAAATGCGCAACACCCTTCGGAAAGCCCGGAGCAACAAGGGCTTCACCCTCATCGAGCTGATGATCGTGGTGGTCATCATCGGCATCCTCGCCGCGATCGCGATCCCGAAGTTCAGCCAGGCGACGGACCGGGCGAAGGAGAAGGAAGCGGACGGTATCATCAAGCAGGTGTACACGTTGCAGTCGGCCTACCAAGCACAAACCGGCGTTTTTGCCTCTACTCCCACGGAACTCGAGACTGTCGGATTCGAGACTCCGACGGGGCTGCAGCACTACACCTTCAACACTGCCGTCGGGACCCCTAGTTACTGCCTGACCCCGTCGGTGACGGGCGCAAGCTACAACGGCCGATGCATCGACCTGAATACCGGCGTCATCACCGATCAGCCGTAACGCGGCCCACCACCAAAATCCGCAGATCGAAGGAACGGGGGCCGGGACATCTTCGGCCCCCGTTTGCAGGAGCATGAGGCCCGGACCCTTCCACTTCCTGATCCACCCATTTGAGAAGGAGAGTTGGTGATCATGAATAGACGAGGCTTTACGCTGATCGAGCTCATGATCGTCGTGGTAATCATCGGCATCCTTGCGGCACTCGCTGTCCCCCGGTTCAGTGTGGCTGCAACCAAAGCCAGGGAGAAGGAGGCGGATGGGATCCTGAAGTCGGTTTACGTCGCACAGGCAGGGTTCTATGCCAAAACCGGGGCCTATGCGGCCGATGTAGCGAATCTCGACCAGGTGGGTTGGTCCCCGCCTACAGGGCTGCAATACTATAGCCCGCCGACAATGACCGGGGGCGGGGCAACTTACACCGCGTGCATGACAGCCATTTCCGGCGGCGTAACAAACCGATCCGTCGACCAGACCGGCGCGTTCGGTACCTGCTGAAGCTGTAACATCACCACAAGTTAGGAGCAAGCGGGGCGGCCCGATCGGTCCGCCCCGCTTGCTGTTGCGGTCGGCAGCTCTCACGGTAGGGCGCGAAAGCCCGCCTGTACAAAGCCCGCCTGTACAAAGAAGTGGAGGTCGAGGCGAACGCGCTCGCTATCCCGAGCCGCTCCATGCGAACGGAAGATACGCAGTAGGTGAAGGAGAGCACGCGGCAATTCACCGCCCGGCTGCACCACGCAATAACTCTACGACACCGTCCACGATCCGCGCCAGAGGTTCGGGCCGAAGCGTACCGACCGTTCGGACGATCAGGACGCCGCTCGCCGTGAACAGCTTGCCCGGACGCGCATAGCTGGTGCGCTGCAGCGAGCCTTGGGCGAAGTCCGTCGCCGATAGTTCAACCCGCCCGTGGGTCCGCGTACAGGTTGCTGGTCACCTGACAGAGCAGGTAGTCGCCCCGGCCGGCCTCCGCCAGCACCGCCGCCGGACGCAGCTTGAACTGCGAGAGATCCGAGAACGGAAACGGGACGAGAACTACGCTTCCGGCTGCAAGTGCGCCCACGCGGCGTCCTCTTCCGGACGGTTCCAGTCCTCGGCGAGTGCCGCTCGCTGAGCAGCGCGGTGACTTCACCGGCCGCCTCCTCGGCCGCTTCTTCCAGCAGGGTGACGAGCGCGCGACGGGTGCCGGACAGCTCGACGGCTTCGAGCAACCGGACGCGCCCGTCCGGCTCGATGATGGCTTCGATGGTGCGCAACATGGTCCTCCTGACGATGGGGTGCACATGAAAAGTAGTGCTGCCGAGGTATGCGGCCAAGGCCGATAACGGGCAGCCTCCTAACGTCTCAATCGTCCCCGCCGGCGTCGGCAGCGTCGCCGTTGACGCTACCATCGTGGTGCGCGTGCGTCCGAACGGCCGAGGTTGTGTACACAAGTGGCATCGTGTATATTCCCCGCAATCAAGAAGCATCAGTGAACCTCATTCTTGAGAAGTTCAGCATGAGCACGCGCATGGGAGCCCGCGAAGCACGGCGACGCTTTTCCGAAGTGATCGGACGAGTCGGCTATGGAGGCGAAACGGTGATCCTGGAGCGTTCCGGCAAGCCGATGGCCGCGGTGGTTCCACTCGATCTGTACAACCGCATGGTCGCCGAACGCGACGCCCGACTCGCGGTGGTGGACCGCATCCGGGATCGCATGCCCGAGCTGCCGACCGGCGAAGTGGAGCAGGACGTCGCGGACGCCGTCTCCGCTGTGAGGGCGGAGAATGCTGCGCGTCGTCCTTGATACCAACGTCGTAGTAAGCGGCCTTCTCGCACCCCAGGGTACCCCTGCGGTCGCGCTGGACGCATGGCGCGAGCGCCGCTATCTGCTACTCACGTCTCCCGCACTCGTCCGGGAGCTGCGCCGCACGCTCTCCTATCCCAAGATCCGCGACAAGTACCCGATCACCGACCCGGACGTGGAGCGACTGATCGGGACTCTCGAGAGTGACGCTCTCATGGTCGCCGGAGATGCGGATGTCGGCGGAACGGTGCCGGACGATCCAGCAGACGAAATCGTGCTGGCGTGCGCGCTGGACGGCGGAGCGACGCTGATCGTGAGCGGAGATCGGCACCTCCTCGCCCTGGGTGCATTCCGCGGGATCGAAGTAATCCCGGTTCGACAGCTTCTGGATCGTCTGCCATCGGCAGCGGGATAGCTGATCTGGCGGCTGCACTCTACCGTCCGCTTCCTTCGCCGAGACAGCCAGGCGGCACTGGGATGCTTGGGTCATGCCAAAGCGAGCGAGCTCCGGATGCCGCGACGCGACCGCACGGGAGCTCTGTAGAAAACAAGAGAATTGACATGACTTCGACTGTTCCGATTGACTCCGCATACCGAGAGCGGTAGCTTCGTTATAACATTGTTATAACCAGACCACTCCTGGGAACCGCGATGCTGAAGAAACTCGCCCCGATCGGGAACAGCCTCGGGCTGGTGATCGACCGTCCGATCCTCGAGCTCCTTAGGATCGATCGCGACACGGTGCTGGACGTGCGCACCGACGGTGACCGCCTCGTGATCGA
>JBPCJG010000028.1:0-4230 GCA_051005515.1 Longimicrobiaceae bacterium | reverse complement strand
GGTGTCGAACACGGGCTTCAACACGCACTTCGACGGGGTCACGGTGCTGCCCCTCGCAAAACGAGCGGGAAAGCGCCGCAAGGTGCACCCTTCGAGGTGCTGCTTCCCGCGGGTGTCGCGGGCAATGAATTGGAAAGCATAGTCATGCCCTAGCAAGTGCGCACGATCTCGAAGCTGCGCCTGCTCGAGCCCGTCGGGGTGCTCGCCGACCAGGACCTCCAGGAGCAGATCGAAAATCGTCTTCTGGAGCACCTCGGCATCGAGTTCGAAGCCGAGTCCCCGCCCGGCTGACTCGGCGAACCACAGCCAGACTCCGACCCGCCTCGTCTGGCAGGACGAGCAGTGCCCTGCTGGCCTTCAAACCCCCGGCAGCGCGCAGCCGCTTGCATCGGCGCCTGTACAGCGGTACATTATACCTGTACATCACTCCAAACCCGGAGCGCACCATGGCCGCCACGAAAGAGCCCCTCGCGCGTAAGAACTTCCGCTTGTCGCAGTCCAAGATCGACGCTGCGAAGAAGATCCTCGGCACTAAGACGGAGACGGAAACGGTGGAAATGGCGTTGGACCTGGTCACGTTCGGTGAGCAGCTCAGCGCCGGTATCAGGTCGACGTGCGGCGTGGAATGGGTGGACGTCTTCGCCGATGATCCGACGGATCAGGGAGTCGAAGACGCCGCATAGTGCGCCCCTATGTCGTCGATACCAATCTCTACGTCGAGGCGCTGCGGTCCGCTGCCGCCGCGGCCGAACTCGATATCTTTTACGCGGGCCACCTGCCGCGGGTGCACCTTCACTCGGTAGTGGCGCAGGAGCTTCTCGTCGGCGGCATCGATGGGCGCTCCCAGCGCCGTATCTTCCGGGGCTTCATCAAGCCCTTCGAGACCGTCGGCCGCATCATCACGCCTACGCACCGCGCGTGGAAGCGCGCGGGCGAGATCATGGCAGAGCTGGTCCGCGCCGGCCGACTCAGCCCCGGCGGCTTCGGGCGCGGCTTCGTCAACGACTGCGTGCTCGCCGCCTCGGCGCGGGAGCGTGGCTTCGTGCTGGTGACGCGTAACATGCGGGACTTCGAGCTGATCCGCACCGTCGAGCGCGCAGAGGTGGTAGCTCCCTGGCCGCTGGCGCAGTAAAGCGCTGCTCGAGGACGCGACTCACGTCATTCCGCTTCCGCCGGACAGGGCGTACACTGCCGGGGGTCTGATACCCCCGGGTGCCTCTCACTGTCATACCCCCCCGCTACCTTCCGTGCGCTCGACCACCTCTTCTCCGGAGCGCACATGCTCGACATCCGTATCGGCGCGGCACAGCGCCACGACACCCTCACCGTCTTCCCCCTCGTCACCCCCGGCGAGCTGGAGCTCCCGTACGTCCCGCTCGCTCGCGCGCTGGAGGAAGATCGCATCACCATCACCGAAGTCGGGGAGGGGACCGTCCCCGAGCTGCAGGCGAGCGTCACCAGCGGCGCCGCGGTCCTGATCCTCGACGGCGAGCAGCTCATCGGCGCGCGGCAGAACCGCATGGTCAACCGCAGCATCCTGCTCCCCGGCGACTCCAAGGTGCGCATTCCCGTCTCCTGCATGGAGTAGGGGAGATGGCGCCACGTGACCCCCACCTTCTCCCCCGGCGCGCAGCACTGTCCCGCCGGAGTGCGGCGCAGGGCGCGCGACCAGGAAGCCGTCTACGCGAACACCGGAGCGCCCGCACCGCTGGCCGCACTCGCCGGCGCTCAGGGCACGGTATGGAGCGCCATCCGCGAGCAGGCGCGCGCGCTGGGCGCCCACTCCGACACCATGGCCCTGAACGAGTACTCCGATCAGCGCGGGGAGGACGTGGCCAGCCGGGTGCAGCGCTTCCCGTTCGGCGACGAGCAGGTGGGGATCCTCGCCTTCCTGAACGGCGCTCCGCTGGGGATGGACGTGATCGGCGGGCGCGCTCTCTACGCCGCGTACCACGAGCGGCTGCTGCGCGGCTACGTGCTCGACGCGCTCGGGGCGAAGCCCGAGGGCGCCGAAGTCGCGGCGGCCGACGCTCAGGCGTTCCTCGACGCCGTGCGGGGTGCGGAGCGGGTATCCTCACCCACCATCGGTGTCGGCGCCTACGCCGCGCTCGCCGGCGCGGTGGTCGGCGGCGAGCTCGAGCACGAGGGGCGGGCGGTGCACCTGTCGGCGTTCCCGGAGCGGGAAGCGGCAGAGGGGGCGGACGGTCCGGCCGCTCACGATGAGCGGGTCGAGCCGCGGCTCAGCTCGCGCCGCAGACGGTACCGCCGGTAGCCGCGGCCGCGGCTACCGGGCCCATCCAGGACCCGGCAGTGGACCGCGCGTCCTCGCGGGCGCGGCTGCCCCGCGAGTTCTGCTTCCGCCCGCGAGGGCGGGCGGTACTTTGCCGGGGGTTTCACACCCCCGGCGCGCAGGGTTTCGCATCCCCGGTACCGAGGTCCGGCTGCCGCCCGCCGCCGGGCCCATAAAGGACCCGGCAGACAACTACGCGTCCTCGCGGACGCGGCTGACCAGGGAGTTCTTGCTCCCGCCCGCGAGGGCGGGCAGTACACTGCCGGAGGTGTGAACACCCCGGGCAAGCGGACGCGGCGACCGTGTCTTTGCTCCCGCCCGTGAGGGCGAGCAGTATCTTGCCGGGGGTTTTACACCCCCGGCGCGTTGGCTGCCGGCTTTCACACGCCCGGCGCGTCCTCCGCCGGGCCGCAGTCGATCCTGCTGGCCAGGATCTCCTTGCTCGACGGCTCGTCCGCAAGCGGCGTGAGCCGCTCCGCGAGCTCGCCGGCTCCGAGCTCCTCCAGCGCGTCGAGGACGCCCTGGTTCCATCCCGGCACTCCGGAGAAGTTGATGGCTACCAACCGGTAAGGAGTGTCGTCGAGCAGCTCGCGAGCCTCGTGGTAGAGCTCCCAGCCGTTCGGCACTCGATAGACCGCATAGTGCGAGCAGTGGATGCAGCACCCTATAAGTGCCCCCACTTCGTATCCCATCCCGAAGGTGTACGCCAGGATCCGACCGCCGCACCGGGGGCAGGCGCTCTTCATCACGGGCCAGCGGTCCCACAGCTCGTAGAGAGCGCGCAGCGGGAACGCCTCGCGGCACCACTGTTTCGGTCCGAAGTAAAAGGTGCAGGAGTCCTGCGGCACCCACTGGCCGGGGTAGCGGCGGAGCAGCGGTGCACGGTAGCGCAGCAGCGCGCGCAGCAGCAGGGCGCGTGTCGGGCAGCTCAGCTCGCGCGTCTGCCAGTGCCTCATCCGGGATGCTCCTCGTACTTTCATCATCTCACTACCTCCCATGGAAAACGGGCCACCGCCGCGGGGGAGGGGGCCCGTTTACGACGCTTTAGGCGGATCTCCGTTTCCGGGCGCGCCCGCCAAGCTGTCGGTTCAAAGCGCGCGCCCCACCCACCGGGATGCTCCCGCGGGCCGGATCTGTAGC
This sequence comes from Longimicrobiaceae bacterium, assembly GCA_051005515.1. Classification (GTDB taxonomy): domain Bacteria; phylum Gemmatimonadota; class Gemmatimonadetes; order Longimicrobiales; family Longimicrobiaceae; genus JBPCJG01. The sequence continues at coordinate 800 of JBPCJG010000028.1, read as the reverse complement.
GTTGTCAAAGCAAAAAAAATCCCGCGTGGCGAAGCCGCGCGGGATGCTTTCCGGCGGTTTTAGCACTTTGGTGACCCGGTTGCAAGCGCCACAACTCGCCGGGGTGCCCGAAGGCACGTCGTCAAGCTAACCTTGCGGAGCCGCCGTCGTCAAGGCAGGACGCCGCTACCGGGCCCATAAAGGACCCGGCAGGCAACTGCGCGTCCTCGCGGACGCGACTGCCCGCGAGTCTTTGCTTCCGCCCGCGAGGGCGGGCAGTACCCTGCCGGGGTTTCATACCCCCGGACAGGGCAGCCGCACCGGCCCGAAGCTCTCCGCCGCCGCGCGGATCCAAAAGCGCGCCCCATCGAACCAGAAGAAGGCGTCCTGGTCGAAGCGCACCGCCAGCTCGCGCGCCTCGCTCCCCGACAGCGCGACCGCCACCCCCGGCTCCCGGTGTGAGCGGTCGGGCGAGCAGCCGTCGGCGCGCAGCCAGGAACGCGATCCGAGCTGCGCCGTCAGCTCCGCGTCGCGGCGCTGGTTGTCCGCTTCGTCGGTCGGTTCGCTGCGCGGGTTGAACGCGGTGATGATGGCGAAAGGCGTTGCGAGACCCGCCGCCGCGAGCGTCCCCCGCAGATCCGCCGGGACCGGCGCTCTGAGGTCCACCTGCAGCGGCGGATCGAGCGTGGGGAACTCCAGCACCGTGCCGCAATACGCCCGCAGCTTCGCCGCCGTGTCGTCTCTCACGCCGCCGTGAGAAACCCCGTCTCCAGAGCGTAGTCCCGAAGCTCTCGCTGCAGAATGCGGCGGCCGCGATGGAG
>JBPCJG010000027.1:0-12667 GCA_051005515.1 Longimicrobiaceae bacterium | reverse complement strand
ACGCCGTACCCTCGGTACTCGAGATGGCGGTGCAGAACGTCGGCGAAAAAGAAGGTCCGCAGATTGCCGATGTGGGGGGCGGCGTAGACCGTGGGCCCGCAGACGTACAGCCCGACGCGCGGGGGATTCAGGGGGACGAACTCCTCCCGGCGCCGCGTCAGCGAGTTGTGGAAGCTGAGTGGCATCGCGTTCAGCCGGAGAATGCCACGGGAGACGCCGCCTCGCGGGGGTCTGCGTCGCGCCGGGTCGAACCAGCGCCCGGCTTCTGCCCGTCGCCCCAGTAGAAGGTGAGGTGGGGGAAGGGAATCGAGATCCCTTCCTCGTCGAAGCGGCGCTTCAGCCGTCTGCGCAGCTCCCGCGCCACCTCCCACTGCTTGAGCGGCACCGTGGTCGCCACGATGCGGATGTTGACCGAGGAGTCTCCGAACGATTCGATGCCGGGGACGGTTATCTCCTCGGTCAGCAGGGGGCGCCACTCCGCGTCCTGGTGCAATCCCCTGCCGACGTCGCGCATCACCTCCATGACCCGGTCGGCGTCTTCCCCGTAGGCCACGCCGATCTCCATCACGGCGCGGGAGAACGATCGCGTCAGATTGCTCACTACGTGAATTTCGCCGTTGGGGATGACATGCACGACCCCCTCGACATCGCGGAGCACCACTACCCGCAGCGTCATTCGCTCGACCCTGCCGGAGACGCCGCTGACGCGGATCACGTCGCCCACCCCGAACTGGTTCTCGATGAGGATGAAGAACCCGCTCAGGATGTCCTTGACGAGGGATTGGGCCCCGAAGGAGATCGCCAGCCCGATCACCCCGGCACCCGCCAGCAGCGGAGCCACGTTCACCCCCACCGCCTGCAGCACCATGAATGCAGTGATCAGGCCGACCACTACCACGCCGACGCTGCGTAGCAGGCCGAGTAGTGTGCGGGTTCGCTGCTCATGGAGCGAGAGCGTGTCCGGTTCGCCGGCTCCGAGGGACCGTTCCACACGCCTCAGCACCAGGCGCAGGATCCACAAAGCCACGCATCCGAGGGCGAGCGCCGTCGCCACGCGCAGCAGGGCGGTCGTCACGGCGGGCCAGGCCAGCTCCGCCGTCCGCAGGGGAACGAACGATGTCGCCGCGCTATCGAGCGCGGGGAGCTGCAGGACCATCGTTGTCGCGGAAAACCGAGGCGCCGCGTCGTCGGAGTGCAAGCGGCTCAGGGGATCACGCGCAGTTCACGGATCTCCCAGCGTCCTTCGTCCAGCGCCGCTCCCACGTAAACCCCGGCGGTCTGGGGAGCGCCGGTGCCGCGCGGGCGAGTAGTCCAGGCGAACTCCCCGAAGCCGCGCGGCGGCCGTCCCCCGGCGCGGGCACTGCGGAGAATGCGGACGGAAACGGTTTCGGCCTCGCCGAACAATCCCCGGAGGGCGGCCGCCGCGTGCCTCTCCTGCACGGTGCCGCGGGCGGCGCCCAGCTCCACGGCCACGCCCGCGTCAGCACCGAGAGCGGCGACGCCGTTCGCGTCACCACGCGCCCAGAGGCGGGCGACCTCCGCCACGAACTGTTCGAGCGACGGAGCGGAGCGTGGCTCGGAACGCTGGGCACCGAGAGGCAGCGCCGTCAGGAGCAGCGCGAAAGCGAGCAGGCCCGATCGGATGCGTCGTTTCACGCCGTGATCCCCGCGGGCGCCGTGGCTTCTTCCATCTCGCGGCAAACGCGGCGGAACGCCTCCGCCGGATCCGACGCGCGGGTCACGGTGCGTCCGAGCACCACGAATTCGACGCCGGCCCGCGCGGCCGCCGCCGGTGTGGCAGACCGCCTTTGATCGTCGGCGCCGTCGCCGGCCAGCCGGATACCGGGCGTCAACAGCTCCAGCGCTGCGGTGGTGGCGGCGCGGATCGCGTCCGCCTCCACCACCGAGCACACCACGCCGCCGACCCCGGCCCCGGCGGCGAGTCGGGCGAGCCGCACCGCCGTCGGGACCGGAGCGGCTCGCTCGGAGCCGGTGACCGCCTGCAGATCGTCGGCGGCGAGCGAGGTCAGCACGGTCACGGCGAAAACGCGGGGGGCGCCGGAGCCGCCGCCAGCACCCTGCACGGCCGCCCGAAGCATCGCCTCCCCCCCGGCCGCGTGCACGGTCAGCAGGTCGACCTCGAGCCGCGCGGCGGCCTCCGCCGCCCGGGCCACGGTATGCGGGATGTCGTGGAGCTTGAGGTCGAGGAAGACCCGCTTTCCATCGGCGACCAGCTCCCGGACGTACTCCGGCCCCGCCGCCGTGAAGAGCTCCAGACCGGCCTTGACCCACCGGACCTGCTCGCCGACGCGCAGCAGCAGGTCACGCGCCGCCGTTCGGTCGGCGACATCGAGGGCGAGGATGGGGGTCGGGATGCGGTTCATCGGGTGCGGTACGGGGTCAAGCGAAGGTACCCGGAATCCCCGGCGGGGGTCCGGCGCTCAGCGACTTTCCGCCACCCGCCGCGAAGGCGCCGCGAAGAAGTCGTCGACGGCCAGGGCTATGCCGCTGGCGATCGTCTCCTGCTGGATCGGGTCCCGCAGGAGCAGTTCTTCTCCCGCATTGCTGATGAAACCGATCTCTACCAGGACGGCCGGCATGAACGAGCCATTGAGAACGGCGAAACCGGCCTGCTTCACGCCCCGGTTCGGACCGGGGTGAACCGCGCCGAGGCGGGCCTGGACGTAGGTGGCGAGATCGCTGGAGTCGCGCAGGTACTTGTTCTGCCGGAGGTCGTGAAAGATGAAGTGCAGCGGATCGACGGCCGCCGCCCGCGTTTCGTACTTGCGGGCCGCGTTCTCCATCCGCTCGACTCGCCTCGCGTCCTCCGTCTTCGCTTCAGACAGGAAGTAGGTTTCGAACCCTTTGCCGGCCGCGCTGGGGTGCGCATTGCAGTGGATGGAGACGAACAAGGCCGAACGTTCTCCGCCTCGCCAGAGGTTGGCCAGCCGCCCGCGATCTCCCAGCGCGATCAGGGTGTCGCGATCGCGCGTCATCCGCACCTCGTAGTCGCCGCTCTGCCGCAGCTTCGCCGCCAGACGTCGGGCGACAGCGAGTGCGATGTCCTTTTCCCGGGAGCCCGCGGGCCCGCGGGCTCCCGGGTCCACGCCGCCATGGCCCGCGTCAACCACTACCAGCGGCGGCGGACCGCTTCCCTGCGCGCCGACGAGCGACGGCTGCAGCAGCCATCCGGCGGCCAGCAACCCGAGGGTCGCGAGTCTACGAGATCTTGTAGGCACGTTCCATCTCCCGTTGTTCTGCCCTGCGTTTCAGATCTTCCCGCTTGTCGTGCAGCTTTTTTCCCTTGCCGAGCGCCAGCGTCACCTTCGCCACCCCGGAGGCGAAGTGGATGTCGAGCGGGATCAAGGTCAATCCCTTCTGCTGTACCTGCCCCACCATGCGCCTCAACTCCGCACGGTGCAGCAGCAGCTTGCGGACGCGCAGCGGATCGTGGTTGAAACGGTTCGCGGGTTCATAGGGCGAGATGTGCAGGTTGTGAAGCCAGAGCTCGCCGCCGTCGAAGCGCGCGAACGCGTCCTGCAGGTTGGCGCGGCCGTCCCGGAGCGACTTGACCTCGGTCCCCTGCAGGACAACCCCGGCCTGCCACGTATCGAGCACGTGGTACTCGTGTCGGGCCTTGCGGTTCTTGACTACGTAGCGAGCCGGATCCTGGCCCGCGGCTGATGATGCCATCCGAATGTGGTCGAAACGACGGGAGGTAGCTTCTGCGGCTCAGTAAACGATCACCGGGGTGCCGATGTCCACCTCGTGATACAGGCGGCGAGCGGCTTCGTTGGTCATACGGATGCAGCCGTGGGAAACGGGCTGACCGAGGAGTTCGGGATGGTTGGTGCCGTGCACGGCGATTCCCTCGCCCAGGTACATCGCGGAGGTGCCGAGCATTCCCACCTCGCGGCGGAGCGGCGAGTCCAGCGGCGGAATCGGCTGCCCTCGTTCGACGAACGCCCAGTCCGGCGCGATCCACACCGGATCCTTTTCTTTGCGCTGCACCCTGAAGATCCCTCGCGGAGTCGAGAAGTCCCACTTCTGTCCGGCGCCCTCGAGTCGGGTCCCCGTACCCGTTCCCACGACCGCGGACCAGATCACCCGCTCCGCCTCCATCACATGCAGCCTGTGCTCGTCGAGAGCGATGACTACGTAGCGTCCCTCACTGTTGACGGGAGGATCGCGGTAGCGCGCCACGCCGCTGCGGGGCTCTCCGTGGGAGATCGAAAGCGGAGACAAAGGAAGTCCCTGGGCGCCGAGCGGCGCCACCGCGGTCACCAGCGCGACGGCGACACCGGCGGCCTTGTACCGCTTGTGGCGTGGCTTGGTCATCCCAACATTTCGCGTTGTTGCCGGCGGATGCGGCCGAGGTCGTAGACCTGCGCGACCTCGCCGCCGAGAATGAACACCACGGAGGCGTAATAGATCCAGAAGACCAGCAGGACCAGCGACGCGAGGGTGCCGTACATCGAAAAGTTGGCGAAGTTCGCCACGTACCACGCGAACGCCTCTTTCATCAGTTCGAAAGCCACCGAAGTAAAAGTTCCCGCGACCAGCGCGATTCTCCAGGAGATCCGGCGTGCGGGAAGGTACCGGTAGATGAGCACGAACATGATGAAGATGAAGGCGAACGCGAGCAGCTGGCCCCAGATTCCCCAGACCGTGTCGAGCCGCCCTTCCATGCCGAGCGAGGAAACGCCGTAGGTGCGGATCGTCTCCAGTCCGATGCTCACCGCGGTGTTGGCGAGGAAGAGCGAGCCGGCGACCACCACCATCTTCGCGTCGTAGATCTTGCCCGCCACGATCCCGCGGTCTTCCAGCAGATCGAAGATTTCGCGGAGTACGCTCCGCAACGTGCCGATCAAGCGGGTGGAGGTCCAGATGAACAACGCGAGACCCGCGATCCCAAAGCTGGTTCGCCCTTCGATGATCTGCCGCACCGTGCTGGTGGTGAAGTTGGCGAGCTGCTGAGAAGCGGGGAGGTAGTCGAATACGTAGGAAAGCACCGCTTGCTGCGGATCCTCCACGGCGCTCTGCAGAAAAAAGCCGAAGATAGCGACGACCAGGAGAAGAAACGGGATCGCCGCGATGAGGACGTTGAAGGCGATCGCCCCGGCGAGGAAGAAGATGTCGTCGTCGCCCGCTTTGGTGTACACCCGGGTGCCGAAGTCCAGCGTCGTCGTCCGCAGCCGCCGGGCTGCCTTGCCAGCCGCCAACAGCAGGGCGTGGGTCGCACTGGTTCCGCTTTCCGGCCCGTGCACGCCGGTGCGGGGCGCCGGGAAGCTGTTCAGGTGAGCGGGATCTCGTACGCGTCTTGCTCGACCGCGACTTCCGTGACCACGACGCTGGACGCGGCCGGATCGGGACCTCCGCGGGCGGTGATCACCGTGTCGCCGCCCCTCGCCCCCTTCGCGCTCGCGAGTCGTCGCTTGAGCTGCTCGCGGGTTTCCTCGGCCGCTCGACGTCCGGCTTCCACGGCCTCGCGGGCCTGGTCCGCTCGCGCTGCCACGTCACCGCGAAACGCGACGACGCGCTGGTCGATGTCGTCGCGAACCTGCTGCACCCGCCGCTCCACGTCGTCGCGGGCGCTCGTGACCCGGTCCTCGGCGTCGGACCGGATGCGATGTGCAGCATCCCGCAACTCCCCGCGCGTGGCCGATCCGGAACGGGGGGCGAACAGCAGAGCTGTGGCGGCGCCGAGCAGCGCTCCCCAGAGAAACGCAGCGGGAGCGCCTCCGGGACGCTCGATCACGACGTACGGAACGTCTTCGTACTCACTCATGATAGTGCGGTTGTCGGGGTGGACGAAGGAGCGAAGTGGATCTCGAATAGGGCGAGGTGACTTGATCAGCCCACCGCGACGGGCTCGGCTCCGAGCAGCTCGTTCAGCCGGGTGCGGAGCTCGGTCTCGTCCAGCCCCAGAAGTGAAGCCGCCTTGCCGTGATCGCCGCCCGCGAAGGAGAAAGTCTTCAGCACCAGCGTCCGCTCGGCCTGCTCGAGTGAGGTGCCCACTGGCAGATGGACCTCGCGATCTTCTGCGGCGATCAGCTCGTGAGCGCGCAGGTCGGCGAGGGTCACCTCCTCGTCCGGGGCAAGGATCACCGCCGTCTGCATCTTGTTCTTCAGCTCGCGGACGTTGCCGGGCCAGCGGTACAGGTTGATGAAGTCGATGGCCTCGGCCGAAAGCGCGCTGACCGGCTTGCCGTTTTCTTCGGCGAAGTGGCGCAGAAAACTTTCCGCCAGCAGCCGGATGTCGCCGCGACGGTCGCGCAGCGGGGGGAGGTGAATCGGGATGACCTGCAAACGGTGAAAGAGGTCCTCCCGGATCTCGCCGTCAGCGAGTGCCTTTTCGACGTTCTTGTTGGTGGCCGAAACCAACCGAATGTCGACCTGGATCTCCTTCTTGCCGCCGAGCCGTCGAAAAGACCGCTGTTCGAGCGCCCGCAGAAGCTTGACCTGGATGTCGGTCTCCATCTCGGCGACCTCGTCCAGGAAGAGGGTGCCGCCGTCGGCCAATTCAAAACACCCTGCCTTCTCGTTCAGCGCCCCCGTGAACGCTCCCTTTTCGTGCCCGAAGAGTTCGTTCTCGAGTATCTCCCGCGGTAATGCCGCACAGTTGATGGCCACGAACGGGCCCTTGCTCCGGCTCGACTTATCGTGGATGGCCCGCGCGACCAGCTCCTTGCCCGTTCCGCTCTCTCCCACGACGAAGATGCTGGCCGTGGAGGGCGCCGCAACCTCGATCAGGCGATAGATCTCCCGCATCTCTTCGGACTGGCCGATGAGGTCGCCGAAGCGCGTCAAGTTCGAGATCCGCTCTTCGAGAACGCGGTTCGCCTGCTTTACCCGGTGCGCTTCCAGCGCCTTGGGGATCAGCGCCTTCAGTCGGTCGACCTCCAGCGGCTTCTTCAGGTAGTCGTAGGCCCCGCTCTTCATCGCGGTAAGCGCCGAATCCACCGACGCCTCGCCCGTGATGATGATCACCTCGCTGCCGATCCCCGCATCCCGCATGCGCGCAAACAACTCGAGCCCGTCGATTTCCGGCATGCGGAGATCGGCGAGAACGAGTCCATACTCCTGCTCCTGGATCCGCTCCCAAGCCGCCCCGCCGTCGGTTGCGGTATCCACGTCGTAGCCGTCGTCCGCGAGAAGCATCTGCAGCGCTTCCGCCACGTTCTTCTCGTCGTCCGCTATGAGGATTCTGGAGTCCATTTGCGCCCGGTTGGAGGATCCCACGCGTCCGGCGACAGGAATCTCCAAGATACCCCGGAACGCGCGTTCCGGTCAACCCGAGCCCCTTCTTTCGGTCAGGCCGGCGGCGGGAACTCGAGCAGCATACCCGAGTCGAGCACCTCCACGGCGCCGCCCCAGCGACCGGCGATGGCGCGCGCGACGTCCATCCGGCGCGATCGGTCCGGATACGCATCTCCGTTCGCCAGCGAGACAGCCGCACCGGTTCGATCGCGAGCGTGGATGCTGACGTGGCGAACGCCGGCTTCGAAGCCCGCCACCACGGTCACCTCACCACCCTCCGACACGGCGGCGATGGCGTCCAGCACCAGCGAGAGAAGCAGCTGCCGAGCCGGTTCGCTGCCCATCCGAACCCTCGCGAGCCGCGGATCGCAGCGGAGCTCGAGCCGGACCCGTGCGGCTTCCGCCTCGATCCGGAGCAGGTCGGCCGAGCTTTCCAAAATTTCGGCCAGTGAGGTTTCTCCACCCCCCGCGCGGGAGAGCCGCAGCAGCAGCTCCACCCGCTGATTGACCCGCTGCAGCTCGCCGCTCAGAATGTCCACGTAGCGGAGCAGCTCGTCCTGGTCGTCTGTCCCTGCGCGGAGAACCCGGCGGCGGAGCACTTCCAGGTTGATGACCATCGCGTGCAGCGGGTTCTTGATCGCGTGGGCCAGTGTGTCGGCCGTCCGCTCGATCAGTTCGAGCCGCCCGGCTCGTACGGCGCTGAGGTCTCGCGTGTCCACCTGCACGGTCCCGTTCACGGCATCAATCCGACAGGTCCCAGTCGTCCTCGGCCGCTTCCACCCGAAGCGCCGCGGGACCCGACCGGCGCATTCGCACCGGCCGTGCGTGCTCGGCCGCCATTTCGGCGGTGTCAGTGACGCGGAGCTGCCGGAACAGGAAGGCGAATTTCTCCCGCAGGTCGGCGCGGATGGACCCACGCGTCTCCTCGGGCATCTCCCAGAGCTCGCGCTTGAAAACGCCCAGCGCCTTCTTCCGGGTCTTGTAGAGGAACTGCTCGTCGGTCTCCGAACCGCGTTCCGAGCCGAAGTTCTCCTCGCAGTAGGCATACATCCGGTGCCGCAAGTCCGCGGGAAACCGAGGGTGATCGAACATCAGGTTCTGAAAACCGGTAGCCAGGTGGATCTCCGCCGTTTCCACTTCCGGAAACTTGCCGAACGCCTCGTCGGGAAGGGTCGAGGCCCCGTGCTGCACAGCGCCGGCCAGGCCGTACTCCTCGCGCGCGATGCGCGACAGCGTGCGCAGCGTTTCGAAATCGATCGAGACGTCCGCGATGCTGCCATCGGGCAGGACCACCCCGCCGTGGGTAGTCCCCGACTGGACGGAGATCTTGGATAGACCGGTCAGCTCACCGCCGGTCTGCTTCGCCTGTTCCCGCAGCTCTCCCAGATACCCGGCCATGTACGCGCGCAGCTCCTCGGAGGTGGAGTTTTCGGTACCCACTTCGCCGATCTCACCTCCTACGGAGGTGGTGACGCCGCGCGGCTCGGTGCGGCGGATGAAAGCGGTCATCTCGGCCGAAAGTCGGTAGTTCGCCTCCTGCTGTGCGTCGATCCCGGTACGCTCCAGATCGACGAGCGTGGAGGTGTCGACGTCGAGGTTGTAGAAGCCGGCGTGCAGCGCCTCCCGAATCAGGTCGCGCACTGCGCCCGTTTCGCCGTCGCGGTCGGCCGCGTACTTCTTCGCGTTCACCTGGAAATGATCGCCCTGCACGCAGAGCGGGCCCGACCATCCTTCACGCAGGGCGGCCGCGGTCATGACCGCGACGTATTCGGCGGGACGCTGGTCGGTGTATCCGATTTCGGAGCGCGCGATCTCACAGATCATCGCTCCGACTCGCAACTCGCGAGCGGCCGCGAAGAGCGCGCGACCCGAGTCGTAGGCGGCGGCGCGCACGTTCATGGCCGGTACGGTGAATCCCGACACTTCGCCTCTCCCGCGGGCCAGATAAAGGTCGTGGATCGAGCACGGCACCACTCCCAGCTCCTGCCCGGCCTCCCCGATGATCCAGCGCGCCGTGTCGCGAACGTCGTCGTCCGTGGCGAGCACGGCGCTGTGGACGAGGGAGTCCAGAGCGTCGGTTTGGAACGCTTCCGCGTCGATCAGGTGCAGGCGGCCCGCATCGTCGACCTCGACCAGGCGTCGATGTCGATCGAGCAGCTCCTGGACCGCGGAACGGGCAAGGATTTCCAGGCTCTGAGTGGAGGATGATGAGGTCGACGGCATGAATGTGGAGATCGGGCGGAAATGGCGTCGGCGCGCTGACGACGTTCCCGGCAGATTCCCGGCAAGCACCGGGCCGCCGGGAGTCGGCAACCTGCACTGGTCGGGAATAAACCTTGCGTTTCCACCGTGTAAACACTCGGCGCAACAAGCCGCGCACCGGCCTGGCTCGCTGCCGACAAACCGACGATTGGAGGGAAAAATGGCGCGTCAAACCGGTGTCGTCGACTTCTTCAAAGACGACAAAGGGTTCGGATTCATCCGCCCCGACGACGGCGGCAAGGATGTGTTCGTGCATCATTCCGCCATCCAGATGGAAGGCTTCAAGAGTCTGAAGAGTGGCGACCAGGTCGAATTCGATCTGGTCGACGACCCCAAGGGACCGCGTGCCGCCGACGTGCGGGCGGTGGGGTGAAGCGGGCAGCGGTTCCCGGTTCAGGGCACCAGCACTACCTTGCCGAAGGCAGCGCCGTCCTCCAGCACATCGTGAGCTGAACGGATCTGCTCGAGCGGGAGGACCCGATCCACTACGGGACGGATCCGGTGCTGAAATGCCACCCGGAGCATCGCCTCGAACTCCGCCTTCGACGCCATCGTAGACCCGATGATCCGAAGCTGTTTCCAGAAGAGCAGGCGCAGGTCGATCTCACCGCGGGGGCCGGTCGTGGCACCATACGTCACCAGCCGGCCGTTCCTCGCGAGCGAGCGTATGCTCTGCCGCCACGTCGCCTCCCCGACGTTCTCCACCACCACATCGACGCCCCGCTTCGCGCTGTCGCGATACAGCTCCTGCGCAAAGTCGACCCGCGTCCGGTCGTAGACGGTCTGCACGCCCAGCGCGCGAACCCGCGCGACGTTCTCGGCCCCGCTCGTTACCGCAAACACTCGTGCTCCGGCCAGCAGCGCGATCTGGATCGCCGCGACCGCCGTCCCACCCGAGGCGCCGAGCACCAGCACATCTTCACCCGGTTGCACCCTGGCGCGGCCCACCACCGTCCGCCAAGCGGTGCCGTAGGAAATCGGCAATGCCGCTGCCTCGACGAACGGGTACTCGGCCGGAAGCGGGTAGACGTGGTCCCCCGGAGCCGTGACGAACTCAGCAAACCCGCCATCGGTGTGTTCCCCCAGCACCCGGAAGCTTCCGCACAGCGATTGCTCTCCGCGGGCGCACTCCCGGCAGCGTCCGCACCAGAGCGAAGGGTTGACCACGACCCGCGCGCCGAGCAGCTCCGCATCCGCGTCTGCTCCCACCGCATCGACGACGCCCGCGATGTCCGAGCCGCCGATGTGTGGCAGAGGGATCTCGAAGGGAAGTCCCCTCCGGGTCCAGAGATCCAGATGGTTGAGCCCGGCGGCTTCCACGCGGATCCGCACTTCGCCCGCGGCGGGCTCCGGACGCGGGCGGCGTTCCACCGACAGCTGGTCGGTCCCTCCGTGGGCGTGGAAGACCGCCGCCCGCATGGTCACATCGTTGCTTCCCATGGGGTCGAAAGTAGCGTTTGCATTGCGCGCTCGCGACCTCTTCTCCAGCACGCATGATCTGTTGAAGCACCCGCTCCCGGCGTAGCTTCCCAGCATGCACTTCTCCGGCGCGGAAGACCGTCTCAACCCCGTCCAGGCGGACGACGCCGACGAGAGCACGCTCGGCGGGTATACGGCCGTACACGGACGGGCGGCGGCGTTCACCGGACCCGACGGTCAGCCATACACCGTCGGAATCGATGTCGAAGCGCCGGCGGACACTGACGCTCGATGGGCCGGATACCTGATCTTTCTGCGCTGGGCTGCGACGGGATCGGCGGTGATGGGCCACGTCGAAACCGCAGATCTCGCTACCGGCGACAGTGAAGCAGAGGTACGCGCAGCGCTCGAAGCGCTCCCGTTACGGCGGGTGAAACAGATCCTGGAGGGCGAGATCCGCCGCCGCCATCGCCCCCATGCAGCCCATCCCAACCCCTGAAGCCACTCCAGCGATGCTGAAACGAAGCCTGCTCTTTCTGAGCGAGAATCCAGTCGCGCGCCTGGTGGTGACGGGTTCGGCACTTTCCCGGCGTGTGGCCGAGCGTTTCGTCGCCGGCGATACGCTGGATGAAGCCGTCCTCGCGGCGCGGGCACTCAACGACGCCGGCCTCCTGGTGTCGCTCGACTATCTGGGAGAGGCGGTGTCGAGCCGCGCCGAGGCCGAGGCCGCCACCGAAGTGGCGATCCGCACGCTGGAACGCGTCCGTGCAGAGAAGCTGCAGGCGAACGTATCGTTGAAGCCTACCCAACTGGGTCTGGATCTGGATCCCGGCCTATGCCGCGACAACGTCGCCAGAGTGCTCACTCGCGCCCGGGAGCTGGCGCCCGACGATCCGATCTTCGTCCGCATGGACATGGAGGCCAGCGAATTCACCGAAGGGACCATCCGGCTGGTGGAGGAGCTCTGGGAGGCGGGGTTTCGCAACGTCGGAACGGTTCTGCAGTCGTACCTGCGGCGTACACCGGAAGACGTGGAGCGCCTGAACCAGCTGGGCGCGCGCGTCCGGCTCGTCAAGGGCGCGTACCAGGAGCCGGAAGAGGTCGCGTTCCCCGACAAGGCCGAAGTAGATCGGCATTTCGTGGAGGAGATGAAGGCACTGCTGACGGGAGGCAACTACCCCGCGATCGCCACCCACGACGAGGCGATGATCGACGCGACCCGTCGCTTCGCCTGGGAGAAGGGGATCGGCAAGCATTCGTTCGAGTTCCAGATGCTTTACGGTGTGCGCCGCGACCTGCAGAGCCGACTCCGCGAGGAGGGATACACAGTGCGCATCTACGTTCCGTTCGGCGACTCGTGGTATCCGTACCTGATGCGGCGCATGGCTGAGCGGCCCGCCAACCTGCTCTTTGTCGCGCGAAACGTCGCGCTGGAGGGCTCGGACATGGGGCGGGCGATCCCGGCGGGGGCCGGTCTCGGGATGGTAGCCGGGGGCATCGCCGGTTGGCTTTGGCGCAACCGACGCGACCGCAGGTGACTCCGGCGGGAGATCAGCTCCAGGAATGCGTTCTAGGTAGCGGCTGCGGGTTGACCCTCACCCGGCGGCCGGTTAGCTTTTGGCGCGCTCCGCAGGTGGACTTGCGGGCGAACGGGACGTGGCGCAGTCCGGTAGCGCACCTGAATGGGGTTCAGGGGGTCGCCGGTTCGAATCCGGCCGTCCCGACT
>JBPCJG010000026.1:0-3899 GCA_051005515.1 Longimicrobiaceae bacterium | reverse complement strand
CCCTCGGACCTCTTCGAGGAGGTGGTGGGGGAGATCGAGGACGAGGTGGAGACGCCAGAGCTCCGGCAGGCCGACGCCGGCAACGTGCGGGCGCGGGGCACCGCGCGCGTCGCCGAGGTGGGGGAATGGCTGAAGGTGCCGCTGCGGCACCCGGAGGTGGACACCGTCAGCGGGTTGGTGCTCGCGCTGCTCGACCGTCCCGCGGAAGTGGGGGACGAAGTGGTCTACGACGGCGTCCGCTTTCGCGTCACGGAGGTGGCCGGGCGCGGAGTGGGGGAATCTCTGGTGGAGCTGGTGGAGGACGGGGAGTAGCGCTCGTCGCTCTTACGCAGCCGGCGGGCCGTCGTCCGGATAGACAAACTCCACGTCCCGCTGCACATCCGGGTGCAGCGATCGCTCTACCGGACAGCTCCGCGCAACGCTTTCCAGCCGCTCGCGCTGCTCCAGCGTAAGCCCTTGCGGCATGCGGATCCGGACCGGCACGCTCCCGACGCGCCGCGGCTCCGACTGCATGTGCTTCTCGAGCGAGAAGTCCGCGCCGGAGAACGGAATGCCCTCCCGCTCCGCAACGATCGCCATGGTGGTCACCATGCACGAGCCGAGCGCCGCGGCCAGCAGGTCCGTAGGAGAAAAGGAGGAGCCATCGCCATGGTTGTCCACGGGCGCGGCGGTGCGCAGCTCCGTGCCGGAGGGACCGTGCTGGAGCTCCACGCGAAAGCCGTCTTCGTAGCTGCCGGTGATGCGGACGGGCATCCGGGGGTCGGGAGCCGGAGGGGAATCGAGTTGCACAGCACGAGCTAATCAGTCCTCTCCGCTGACACAAGCACGCTCCCTCGACGCGGCCTGCTCGCTCCGCTGCGCGGCAGTGTCATCTCCATGCGTCGGCCGCATTTCCGCTGGATGCCTGCCGCAGCCGTGCAATCTGCAAGAAAAGGTTCCGTCCGCTGGTCGCTGCAATCATCCTTCGGCGCTGCCCGCGAGCTACAAGCGTTCTCCCGGGCGGATAGTCGCCGCGCGTCGGCGGCGGCACCTCGCCTGCCTATTAATCGCGGGTCCGCATGATATAGCGGCGCCGCCCCAGGCACCGTCGCCGCCGAAAGCAATCTTCCAGAGCCAAAGATTTCCGTCCGTCGTCATCTTCTGCTCCCGGCGTTATGCGCCGTGCTCCCCCTGTCCGCTCCCGCGGCAGCAGCTGCTCAGCTGGTCGGCGGCGACTCCCGGGACGAGGCGCCCGAAGGGACCGGCCCCGGAAAGACCTACGACGCCGCGGCTTCGCCGCTCGATCTAAACCTGACCTACGGCGGTGCGTCGGGACTGTCCTACACTCATCTGAATCGCAACCGCGGCATCGCCTCCGCCGGGACCGGACACGGCGGATGGGTCGGCGTCGACGCGGCGGGAAGCAAGTTCTCCACGCAGCTCGGCGGCAGCCAGGGGGCGACCTTTGTCGCCGTGGCGGCGCTGGCGCCGGGGCAGGTGAACAACGGTCGCATCGGCGGCTTCGAGTACAGCTCGGACGGGAGCGCTGCTTCTCTCGCCGTGTCGGCTGCAGGGAACATCCGATTCCGCTTCCGAACGAGCGACGCTTCCGGCGCACAGGAAGTCGAGTGGAGTCCGGAGTTCGCGGATGGCACCCGGCGGGTCTTCCACGTCGTCTTCGACAGCAATCAACTGCTTGCCGGCAGCCGCGTGCGGCTCTACGTGAATGGAACGCTGCAACCTTCCCCCCTGCTGACGCTGGGAGGGCCGGCGCTGGGGGCGAGGCTCGACCTATCACAAGCGGGGCTCCAGCTGGCGATCGCCAACCGCCCGACCGGCGGAAGAGCGATCCTGGGCTCCGTCCACTACCTCGGCGTCTACAGCGGGGTCCTCGCCGCGACGACGATCGCGTCTCAGGCGTCCGCGCTGCTGGCGAACGACGACGACGTTTCGATGGCCCTCACGCTGACGCCGACGGGGACGGACACGATAGCTCAACTCCCCAGCAACGGGGTGCGCTACCGGCAGAGCTTTCGGCTGGTCAACGGGAGCAGCGACTGGGAGTACTTCGACCTGAAGGCGCGACCGGGGGCACCGGGGAACAGCTTCATCGCCATCGACTCGGTGGGTGGGAGCGGAGCCGGCGCGGCGGTCGCCGGCGACTCCGCGCGCACCGTCGTCCTCGCCCCCGGCACCGCCGCGGATCTGACTGTGACCTACCGCACCGTGGGCGGGACCGTCGGCGGGCTGGACTCGCTGTATCTGACCGGCACCAGCGTCACAGATCACACCACCCCGCGGGCCAGCGCGCAGGGTTGGGTCTACGTCCGACTCGCAGAGGCGCGGATGACCCTCGCGAAGGCGGTCGCTACCACCGGTCCCAGAATCCCCGGGGTGGACCTCGCCTACACCGTCACCCTCGCCAACGCCGGCTCCAAGGACGCGGCCGGGGTGGTGGTGATCGACCAGCTCCCGCCGCAGCTCCTGCTCAAGATCGGCGGAGTGCAGCAGACGCTCCCCGGCTCGCTCACCGCGACCCTCAGCTACTCGAGCGACGCGGGCGCCAGCTGGAGCTATACACCCGTCTCCGGGGGGTGCGCCGCACCCGCTGGTTACGACGGCTGCGCCAACCGCGTCCGCTGGACGGTGCAGGGAAGCTTTCCCTCCGGGGGAAGCTCGCAGGGCACTCTCACGCTCACCACCCGGATCCGCTGAGATCCGCTTTCACCCAGGAGGAACCATGCACAGGAATCAGCTCAACCTCGCCCTACTCTGCGTCTCCGCGCTGGCCGCGGTCGGACCCGCGCTCGCGCAG
The DNA here is from genome assembly GCA_051005515.1 of Longimicrobiaceae bacterium. Taxonomy (GTDB): domain Bacteria; phylum Gemmatimonadota; class Gemmatimonadetes; order Longimicrobiales; family Longimicrobiaceae; genus JBPCJG01. Next base: position 1,105 of record JBPCJG010000026.1, on the reverse strand, counting down.
TCGGCGGCGCCGGCCGACCGGCCGCTCGAGATCCGCGCCGAGAACCTCACCGCCGCCCGCGAGGCGGAGGCGGGGACGCCCCGCTCGGAGAAAGACGTCCGGCCCGGAGACCGGGTCCGCTACCATCTGGTCTTCACCAACCCCACACCGGGGAGCATCCGCGGGGTGAAGCTCGAAGACCCGATTCCGGCGGGGCTGGTGCTGGTCGCCGGCTCCGCTGACGCAGACCACGCTGACGCGGCGGTCGAATACTCGATCGATGGCGGCGCCACCTACCAGGCCCGGCCGATGATCGACGGGGTGGTGGACGGCGAGCGCCGGCGGGTTCCGGCGCCGGTCGAGCAGTACACGCACGTCCGCTGGACCGTGAACGGCGCCCTCGCGCCGGGGGCGCGCGTCAGTGCCCGCTTCGACGCCCGCTTCCGGGCGAACAGTACCTCCGCAGAGCCCAAGCTCTGATCCCGCCGCTTCGCGGCACCGCACCCGGACTCGAGAACAGGAATCCGACCATGAATCGCAAGTTGGAGAGGACCCGAAGGGCCCTCTGGGTGGGACTCGCGCTGGCGACGACCCTCGTGGTCCCGCTCGCCGCGCAGAGCCCCACGCCGGAAGGGACCGTGATCAAGAACAAGGCGACGGTGAGCTGGACCGACGCCAACAGCAACACGTACGCGTCGGTGAGCGATAGCGTCAGCGTCACCGTCGGTTTCGCGGCCGGCATCGACGTGACCGGCGTCGCCACCGTCACCCCGGCGTCACCGAGTACGGGCAACGTGCTCTCCTTCCCGATCCAGAACATCGGCAACGGCACCGACACAGTGAGTGTCGCGGAAACGAAGGATGCGGGGATCACCGTCACCGGCTATCGGATCGCCGGTTCACCGATCGTCTATCCGACCATGGCGCTGCTCAACACGGCGCTCCTGACCAATGGTCTCGGTGCCGGAACGTCGCTCACGGTCGAGGTGCTCTACGATGTGAACGCAGGCCAGGGTGGTCAGACGATCGGCTATACGCTCACGGCCACCTCCAAGCGCGTCCCCAGCACGAGCGACGCGCAGACCACGCAGATCCAGCCGCCGCTCGCGGGCGGGGTCGCGGTGAC
>JBPCJG010000025.1:0-6164 GCA_051005515.1 Longimicrobiaceae bacterium | reverse complement strand
CGCAGCTCCGCCGCGAAGGCGGTGACCAGCGAATCCGGGTCGATCCCGCCGGCGCGGAGCGCGTCGTGATCGATCTCCAGCAGCTCACCCCCCCAGTCGAACGCCGCGCTATCCACCGCCGCGGCGCGGAGGCGGGCGTACACCGCCGCGAGCTGCGGGGCAACGTCCACGTGCAGCGCCGCCGCGGCGGCACCGCTCGCGCGCACCTCCGGAAAAGGCGCCACTCCGTGATCCCCGGTCAAGGCGACCACCACCCGCGTCGAGTCCACCCGCGCGTAGAGCGAATCGAGGAAGCTGCCGAGGTAGCGGTCGAGGCGCAGCGTCATGTCGTGGACCTCGCGGGAATCCGGTCCGTAGCGGTGTCCTACTGCGTCCATCGCGGACAGCGAAACGGCGAGCAGATCCGTCTGCGGCCCCGACCCCAACTCCATCTCCCGCGCGCCACGCAACGCCACATCGAGGGTGAGCGAGTCGATCCACGGATACTCGGGCAGTCGGCGGGCGGCCTCAGCGGGATCGGCGGGGAGCGTGTGTGGAAAGGTCACGTAGGTACCACCGCTCTCAGCCGGCACACTGTCCGGCTCAGGGTACGAGGCATCCGGAAGGAGGAGCGTCCACGCCCTTCCGGCGAGCTGCGCTGCCGGCTGGGCGGCGTTGAAGCGCTGTAGCCACCCCGGCAGTGTATCGGCGTAGTAGCGGCTGGTGGTGAAGCGCCCGTCGTAGGCGTACCAGTAGACCTGCTGCTTCGCCCGCCCCAGCGGCAGGATCGCGCCGCGATCCTTGCGGGAGACGGAAAGGGCGCGAGAGCGCGGATCGCTGGCCCGGAGCCAGTCGATCAGCGTGGTGCCGCGGAAGCGGAAGGGCGACGCGCCGGGGCCGGTGGAGCCGAGCAGAGGCGCGGTGCTGTCCCCCACGCCCGTCGCGTTGGTGACGATCCCCGTGCTGCGAGGGAACCGGCCCGAGAGCGTGCTGGCGTGCCCCGGCGCCGTCTCGGTGATGGCGTGGTCCTGGTGCGCGTCGGTGAAGACGGCGCCGTTCCGGTATAGCCGCCCGAGGCCGCCCGTGAGCTGGGGAGCGTACCGATCAAAGTACTCCGGCAGCATCTGATCGACCGTGAAAAAGACCACCAGCGTCGGCGGCTCGGGAGCGGGCGCCGCGAGCGTAGCCGGTGATCGCGACGATGCCGACGAAGACGTTTGCGCCGGCGGCGGCGCCGCCGTGGCGCAGGCAGCGAGCAGCGCGGCGAGCGCGCTCGTCCCCATCCTCCGCCTGAACATTCGGCAAACTCGCAGAATCATCATGTGCTGCTACTCTGCCACCCGCACTGCCGTTCCGCTCGCGCTCACCATCAACATCCCCCCGCTCTGCCCGGTCGTGATCGTCTCGTAGTCGAGGTCCACCGCGACCACGGCGTTGCCGCCGCGGGCGCGTGCGTCCTCGACCATCTCGGTGATCGCGATCTGCTTCGCCTTGCGGAGTTCCTCCTCGTACGCGCCCGAGCGTCCGCCGACGATGTCGCGGATCCCGGCGAACAGGTCACGGAAGATGTTGGCGCCGAGGATCGCCTCGCCGCTGACGAGTCCGAGGTACTCCTCGATGCGGGCGTTCTCCAGCGAAGGGGTAGTGACTACCAGCACGGTGGCCTCCGGGTGGGATGGAGTTGCGCGCGCCTCAAGCGCGGCGGTAGACGAGCGTGGTGGATCCCGAAATCAGACGCAGGGTGCGCCCCTCGAACTCGCTGCGGGTAGCCCTGCCGCTCAGCCCCCTCAGTACGGCTTCGCTGAGGGCCTCGGCGGGAGGCAGACACGCCATTCGGGTAGTCGCCAGGTTCGAGAAGGTGACGATGCCGCCGGCTACGCCGTAGGTGCCGGTGAAGCGGGTGCAGCCATCACTCCCGGAAACCCTGCCGTCGTCGAAGCGAATACGGGGCGCGTACCCCTCCGCGGGGGCGAGGGCGGCGTCGGGCGTCACCACCGACAGCAGCGCCCACTCTCCCTCGACGCTTTTCGACCCGGAGAATACGCGGGAGATGCACCCGGAGAGCACGACGGCAAAGAGCAGGAGGAGCGGGAGGACCCGGTTGGTCGAGCGTGACATGGACGTGATGAGCGCAGAGGGAGGATGCGGATGATGCCAGACGGGGGTGGCATCGTACGACCGGTCAGGCGCGGGCGGTAGCCACCGGCCGCGGCGATCGGCCGGATCTTACCAGCATCACCCCTCCGAGGACCAGGGCAACGCCGGCGAGCTGTAGCGGCGCGGGGCGTTCGCCGAGCCAGACGGAGGCGACGAGCAGGGCGACGATCGGCGAGACGTTGGAGAAGACGGCGGTGCGCGTGTTGCCGATCCGCTCGACGCCGCGGTACCAGAGCAGGTAGGCGAGGCCGATGGCGAGCAGGGCCGAAAAGAGCAACCCGCCCCAGGCGACAAGGTCGATGTCGCTCCAGCGCTGCCGGAGCAGCTCCGGGGTGCCGAGCAGCAGCAGGCCCGTGGCACCGACCCAGAGCGTCCACGCCGTGGGACGCACCGATCCGTAGCGGGCGATCAGCGGCTGCAAGCCCACCGTGTAGACGGCCCAGACGACCGTCGCCCCCACCAGGATCAGGTCACCCGATAGCTCCCGCCGGGTCAGCGATGGTGTCGCGCCCGTCACCATCGCCACCCCCACCACGGATACCGCGACCCCGAGCCAGGCGCGCGGAGCCGGGCGTTCGTGTCCGCGTGCCGCGGAAAGCAGGGTGATCAGCACCGGCGTCAGCGCGAGGATCACCGCGGCGTTGCCGGCACGGGTGCGGTCGAGCCCCAGGATGAAGCAGAGCTGGTAGGCGACGTTGCCGACGACGCCGAGCAGGACGATACGCGGAACGTCGGCGCGAGCCGGGCGGCCGAGGCCGGCCGTGAAGCGGAGCACGGCGTAGACGAGCGCCGAGGCGATGACGAAGCGGAGCGCGTTGAAAGCGAGCGGCTCGAACACCTGCAGGGCCCGCTTCACCACCGCGAAGTTGGCGCCCCAGATGAACACCATCAGGAGCAGGCCGGCTTCCGTCCAGCGGGTACTTGACGGAATCGGCGCGACGGTAGCGATCCGCCTAGCCGAGGTGCCCTCGGCTCAGCAGCACCCGCCGCACCCGCCACCCCAGGAGCAGCGCTGCAACCCCGAGCGCGACGACGATCCCCGCCCAGATCCCCACCGGCCCCAGCGTGGTGTGGAAGCCGAACAGGTAGGCTAGGGGCACGCCCACCATCCAGTAGGCGAGCGCGGCGATCGCGGTGGGGACCCGGGTGTCGGCGGCTCCGCGCAGCACCGAGACACCGGCGACCTGAGCGCCATCGAAGAGCTGGAAGAGGGCAGCCATGCCGAGCAGCGACACGCCGAGCCGGACGATCCCCGGATCGTCGGTGTAAAGCCGGACGAGCTGCTCGGGGACGCTCAGGAAAAGGAGCGCGAACACCGCCATCGACCCGAGCGCCAACGCGTACGTCGCGAGCGTCGCCGCCCGCATCCCCTCGAGATCGCGGGCACCGATCCGCTGTCCCACGCGGATCGAGCCGGCGATGCTGACGCCCAGCGCGACCATGAAGGTGGTGGCGGCGAGGTTGATCGTGACCTGGTGGGTGCCGAGCTCGACGGCGCCGAACCACCCCATCATCAAGGCACACGAGGCGAAGAAGCCGACCTCCAGGCCGAGCTGCGCCCCCGTCGGGGCGCCGATCGCGACGATGCGACGCAGCAGCGGCAGCCGCGGCCGGCGCCGCACACCCGTGAGCGGCTGGAGCCGTGGATTCAAGGTCATGTACGCGACGGCCGCGAGGAACATCGCCCACTGCACTACCGCCGTCGCCCAACCACTGCCCACCACGCCAAAGGCCGGCACCGGGCCGCGGCCGTAGATCAGCACCACGTCGGCCACAAAGTTCACCCCGAGTCCCAGAAAGGTGATGATCATCACCGGGCGCGTCAGACTCATCCCTTCGAGGAACTGGCGGCAGGCGATGAGCAGCAAAAAGGGCAACGCCCCGAAGGCGAGGGCGCGCAGATAGCCGCCCGCGAGAGCCGAGACCGCCGGCTCCTGACCGAGCGCGAGCGCCACCCGTTCGCCGACCAGGCAGACGGCGATCACGGGAAGGCAGAGCAGCGCGGCCAGCCAGCCACCCTGCACCAGGACGCGGCGGCAGCGCAGCCGCCGCCCCGCGCCGAAGCCCTGGCTCACCAGCGGCGACATGCCGAAGAGCGTCCCCATGCAGACGATCGACACGGTCATGTAGATCGCGTTCGCCAGCCCGATCGCCGCCAGCGCGCCCGGACCGAGCGGACCCACCAGGATGGTGTCGGTGGTCGCCATCCCCATCCCGCCGAGCTGGCTGACGACGATGGGGCCCGCGAGCACCAGCAGCGCCCGCAGCTCGCGCGCGAAAACGCCGTCCGCGCCTGGAGGCGCGGCGGCCGGCGACGGCGCCTCGGGGCGGGTACGGGAGAGGGTCTTCATCGGCGGGGAAGCCGATCAAGATAGCACCGCCGGCTGCCGGGCGGCAGCGGGGCTCCCGCGTCCCGATTCCGATCGCGCATTCGACGACTACGACCCGTCCCTCTACTGTCCCGCATGCAAGGCGCAGCGTCGGCGATCCACTCGACGGTGGGCTGCTGATCTTCGAGGTGCCTTCCGTCTACACCTCCTCGACGTACACCTCGTTCACCTACATACTGGCGACGGTGGGAGTGAAGCAGCTCCGCGTGGCGCTCCGCCCGCCGCGCTCGGACTAGCCGGACTCGGCGGCGTCCTGATCGGGCTGCCGGCGATTGCGGGGGCCGCAGTGCTCGGAGGCGGGTACGATAATCGGTTTCCGCGCAATGTACCGCTGGGCGCTGCGCCGCACTTCTGCCGAGCTGGAGCAACTCCTCGAGGTGGTGGAAGTGAACGCCCGCACACGCGGCGCCTTTGCCCCTCCGCGGCCGCTTTCCAGCGGAGATGGCTCCCTTCCCGGTGGTGTCCTGCTCCCGCCGCAGGGCTGACGCGTCCGCGACGCTCGGGCGCACGGCGGAGATCGTGCGGGCCTGTTCAGCGCCTCAGCGCAGGTGTCGCTCCAGAAAGGCGCCGATCGCCTCCCGGTACTCCGCCGCGGGATTGCCCCAGTCGTTGTGGCCGCCGGGGATTTCCAGGAATGCCTTCGGCTCGCGGGCCGCGGCATACAGGCGCTCGCCGTGGCGGAAGGGGATGATCTCGTCGCCGCGGCCATGCACGACGAGCACCGGCGCGTCCACCCGCGGGAGCACCGACTCCGTGGCGTAGCGGAAGCGGCTGAGCAGGCGCGCCGGGAGCCAGGGGTACAGCTCCGCCGCGAGGGTGGGGACGGAGACGAAGCTGGATTCGACGATCAGCGCGCCGGGGGTGTGCCGGTCGGCGAGCCAGGCGGCCACCGCGCCGCCGAGCGAGCGTCCGAAGACGGCGATCCGCTCCGGCGGGATGCCCTGCGTCTCCGTGAGCCAGCGCCACGCCGCCTCCGCGTCGCGGTGCGTTCCCCGCTCCGACGGCTCGCCGCCGCTTTCACCATAGCCGCGGTAGTCGATGATCAGCGTGCCGAACCCCAGCTCGTGGAAGAGCCGCAGCGTCGGGAGGCGACCCGAAATGTTGCCGGCGTTGCCGTGGAAGAAGAGCACGGCCCGGAGCGAGTCACCGGGCACCCACCATCCGGCGATCTCCACCCCGTCCGAGGTGCGGAGGCGCACGTCCTCGTAGGCGAGGCCCACAGCCGCGGGAGTGGCGACGATCTCCCGCTGCGGAAAGTAGAGCAGGCGGGACTGGAAGGCGTAGGCGAGCGCCAACAGCAGGATGTACCCCGCCGCGAGCACGGCAGCGGCGAGGAGCAGCGGTCGCACGCTCACCCGCGAAGCAGGCTCACGCCTCGGAGGTGTCGGTCGCTTCCGCGGGGGCTGCCTCCGTCACCGCGTCATGCGCCTCCTCCTGCGCTGCCTGCTCATCGGGCGCCTTCGGGAGCAGCCAGTCCGCGTCGGACGGCGGTTCGATCTCGAGCCCTCTGAGCTCCCGCTGCAGTGCGCGCGCCCGTCCCCGCGACATCCAGTTGCCGGTTCGCCGCTCGACGTTTCCGGGAGAATCGACCAGAAAGGTGAAGAGCGTGCCATAGCTGCGCATGATCAGATCGGCGCG
>JBPCJG010000024.1:0-9349 GCA_051005515.1 Longimicrobiaceae bacterium | reverse complement strand
GATCATCTCGACGGCGGACGGGTCCGCGGTGTTCGTCGGGTCATCCGGCGGCCCGTCTCCCACGCAGGCGGAAAGGAGTGTGGTCAGCAGCGAAACGGCCAGCGGCTTTTTCGAGATCATCGATTTTCCGAGTTCGGGTTCGGTTGTTGGGCGGTCGAGCGGGTATCTCCCGGCTTCCCTGCACGTGATGGCGCTGCAATGTCTCGAGCACTGAGTGCAGTCGCTCGTACTGTCTCCATTCGTCCTGCGTCGCGATCAGGGTGTTCGAGTCGGCATCGACGTCTCCCGCCTCGAGCTCGGACAGCTCGGGATGCGTTCCCTCCCGGTGGCCAGCTTCGTACCAGCGGGTGAGATCGATCAGAGCCAGCTCGTCGGCGGCGAGGCCACGCAGCACCGCATCAACCTCCTCGTGAGCCGTCTCTGCGGAGGCGGTGCCCCGCTGCAGCGCGCGTATGTGTTATCTCAGATTCATCATTTCCTCTTCTGGAATGTGGCCCGCGAATGTTTTTGGGAACGCTCCCGGCCGCTACGCCCCGGTGCGGTACCCCAGCAGCCGCAGCGCGTTGGCGATCACCACCAGCGTGCTCCCCTCGTGCACCAGCACTGCCCAGCCGATCCCGAAGATGCCGGTGGTGGTGGCGACGATCAGCAGCGCGATCACCGCCAGCGAGATATACAGGTTCTGGCGGATGATGCCGCGCGCTTTGCGCGACAGGCCCACCGCGAACGGCAGCTTGCCGAGGTCGTCGCCCATCAGCGCCACGTCGGCCGTTTCGAGCGCGACCGCGGTGCCCGCGCCGCCCATGGCGATCCCGACGGTGGCGTGGGCGAGCGCAGGGGCGTCGTTGACCCCGTCGCCGATCATCGCGACCTGCCCATGTTCCGCCAGCAGCTCCCGCACCGCCGTCACCTTGTCCTCGGGGAGCAGCTCGGCCTTGACCTCGTCGATCCCCACCTCGCGGGCGATCGCCTCGCCGACGCCGCGGTTGTCGCCGGTCAGCATCGCAAGCGTGCCGATGCCGATGCCGCGCAGCCGCTCGAGCACGGCAGCTACGCCTTCGCGCGGCGTGTCGGCGACGCCGAGCACGCCCAGCCACCGTTCGCCGTGCCGCACGGCCATGGTGCTGCGCCCCGCGCGCTGGAGCGATTCGGTCGCGCTCCGGATCTCATCCGGGATCGTGACGCCCGCCTCTTCCCAGAGCCGCAGGTTGCCGATCTCGACCGTTTCGCCCCCCACGCTGGAGCGCACGCCGCGCGCCGTCAGGCTCTCCAGCTCGCCCGCCTGCGGCAGCGGCACTCGACGTTCCTCCGCGTGCCGCACCACTGCCTCCGCGAGCGGGTGCTGCGACTGCGCCTCGACCGCGGCCGCGACACCGAGCAGCTCCGCTTCGTCCACATCGGCCGCGGGCACGACGTCGGTGACGCGCGGCTCGCCCACGGTGATCGTTCCCGTCTTGTCGAAGGCGATCGCGCGCAGCATCCCGAGGTTCTCGAGGTGCGCGCCACCCTTGATCAGCACGCCGTTGCGGGCGGCCTGCGCAATCCCTGCCAGCACCGCCGACGGGGTACCGAGCGCCAGCGCGCACGGCGACGCGGCCACGAGCAGCGCCATGCCCCGGTAGAAGCTGGTGCCCCACTCCCAGAAGCCGAGCAGCGGCGGCACCACGATCAGCAGCGCGCAGCCGACCAGCACCGCAGGCACGAAGATACGCTCGAAGCGGTCGGTGAACTGCTGCGTGGGCGCCTTCTGCGTCTGCGCCTCCTCGACGAGCTGGACGACGCGGTCCAGCGTGCGGTCGCCGGCGGCGCGGGTGGTCTCGACTTCGAGCGCGCCGTCGCCGTTGACCGTGCCGGCGAAGACCTCGTCGCCGGAGCGCTTCTCGACCGGGACGGACTCGCCGGTGATCGGCGCCTGGTTCACCGCCGAGTAGCCCGAACGGACCTCACCGTCCACCGGGATGCGCTCGGCGGGGCGGACCAGCACCGTTTCGCCGGGTGCGACCTCTTCCACGGGAACCTCGACCGTCTGCTCGCCGCGCCGCACCCGCGCCACGGCGGGAGCCAGATCCGACAGCGCGCGGATCGCGCCGCGCGCCCGGTCCAGCGCGTAGTGCTCGAGCGCATGGGCGAGGGAGAAGAGAAAGAGCAGGAACGCGCCCTCCGCCCACTCGCCGAGCACCGCGGCGCCGATCGCCGCCAGCAGCATCAGCAGGTCGATGTCGAAGGTGAGCTTCCCTTTCCGAACCGATCCGAGCCAGTGTCGCACCAGGTCGAAAGCCCCGAAGCCATACGATGCGACGTACAGCACGAGCGCCGCCGGCCGGGGGAGCCCCAGCCACCGCTCCCCCGCCCATGCCGCGACGAGCAGCGCGCCGGCGATCAGGCTCCACACCAACTCCTGGTTGCGCGCGTACCAGCCTGCGTCTTCCGGCACCGCCTCCTTCGGCCGGCAGCAGGCGGGGCCGTGCCCGGGCGCAGCCGCGGCGCCCGTCGCGTACCCCATGCGCCGCAACTCCTCGCGTATGGCATCGAGCGAGCTCTGCTCCCGATCCCACTCGATTCTCGCGCGTTGCGCGGGCAGGCTCACCGAGGCGTTGAGCACCCCATCGATCGCCGCCAGATTGTTCTCGATGCGCCGCGCCGCGTCTTCGCCGCCCACCAGTCGGATCGGCAGGACCGCATGCCCAAAACGTTCCGTGATGCCCGCGCCCGCGGTGCTCGCCAGCCGCTGCACCTCACCCAGCGTCAGAACCTCCGGATCATAGTGCAGGCAGAGCACCGCCGCGGCGGGCACGTCCTCGTGGAAAACGTGCGTCTTCACCACCCCCGGACGACGGGCGATGCTGTCTTCGAGCCGGGCGACACAGGCGTCCCGCGCATCCTCGATTTCGGGGAGCAGCAGCGGAAGATCCAGCCGCAGCTTCCGGGTCACGGGGTGCCCTCCAGGGCGCGGAGAACGCGGGCGTAGACCGCCCACTCTTCCGGCGTCGCGATCAGCGTTTTGTTGTCTTCGTCGAACACGTTCCCGGTGTCGTCCGGCTCCAGGTCCTCCAGCGCGGGTGCGGAGTCCGCGGAGTGCCCGGCCTGGGCCCAGCGGTCCAGCACGCCTTCCACGATGCGTAGCTCCGGAGCGGCCAGGCCGCGCAGCACGGCGTCCGCGCGGGCGTGCTCCGGTCGGACCGGCGGCGGTGCGCCGATAGCGAGTGCGCTCAGTCGTGATTTCAGGTCCATGAGGTCTCCGAATCTATTCGTAAGGGGTATGTGCGTCCGGGCCCTGGCCCGTCGCGATCCGCACCGCGCGCTCCACGGGGAGCACGAAGATCATTCCGTCGCCATCCCGCCCGGTGTGGGCCGCGCGGGCGATCACGGACAGCACCTCCTCGACCTGCTCGTCGCGCACGATCGTCTCGATCTGCACCTTGTCGGTGAACTCGTCCAGCTCTTCCGCCAGGCTCTGCGCCGGTGCCAGCATGTGTTCCCGGCCGAAGCCGCGCGCCTCCGTCACCGTCATCCCCGGAAAGCGGGGTACGCGCTCCAGTTGCAGCGCCACCTCGTCCAGCTTGAACGGTCGAATAAAGCTCAGGATCAGTTTCATGGGTTCCTCCGGTTCGGGCCGGAAGGTGGAGCCGAGCGCTCCACCCCCGCGGCCGGTTCGTCAGGGGGTCATCACACCGCGGCCGGTTCCAGCTCCAGCTCTTCCGCCGCCGTCGGCTCCGGCACCCGGCCCGCGCTCTTGTGCTCGAACATCAGGTAGAGCAGCGGCAGCACCAGCAGCGTGAGCAGCGTCGCGGTGATCAGCCCGCCGATCACCACCGTGGCGAGCGGGCGCTGCACCTCGGCGCCCGCGCCGTGCGAAAGTGCCATCGGCAGAAAGCCGAGCGCGGCCACCAGCGCGGTCATCAGCACCGGCCGCAGCCGCGTCATCCCGCCCTCGCGCACCGCCTCGTCCAGCGGGTGACCCTGCTGGCGCAGCTCGTTGATGTAGCTGACCATCACCACCCCGTTCAGCACCGCGATTCCGAACAGCGCGATGAAGCCCACACCCGCGGAGATCGAAAACGGCATCCCCCGGATCCAGAGCGCGAACACCCCGCCCACCGTGGCCAGCGGGATGCCGGTAAAGACCAGCGCCGCCTGCCGCAGCGAGTTGAAGGTGGCGAAAAGCAGCAGGAAGATGAGGAGCAGCGAGAGCGGCACCACCAGCATCAACCGGCGCGTCCCCCGCTCGAGGTTCTCGAACTGCCCGCCGAAACCGACGGTGTAGCCGGGCGGGAGATCGACGGTGCCGTTTTCGAACAGCGCCTGCACGTCGGGTACGAAGCCGCCCATGTCGCGGCCGCGGACGTTGCCCTCGACGATCACCAGCCGCGACGCGTTCTCGTGCGAGATGTCCGACGGCCCCTGGATGGTTTCGATGCGCGCGAGCTGCCCCAGCGGCACGCGCTCCCCGCCGGGGGCGCTGACCAGCAGGTTCGAGATCGTCTGCGGATCCCGCCGCGCGGACTCGGGGAAGCGCACCGCGAGCGCGAAACGGCGCTGCCCCTCCAGCACCGTGGTGGCCTCCGCGCCGCCGATCGCCTCGACGGTGCGCATCACGTCGGCGGAGTTGATCCCGTAGCGCGCGAGCTGCTCCGGCAGCACCGTCACCTGGAGCTGCGGCAGCCCGGTGAGCTGCTGTGCCTTGAAGCCGGTCGCCCCCGGCAGCCGCGACACCGCGGCCACCGTCTGATCCGCCACGCGGCGCAGCGTTTCCAGATCGTCGCCGTAGATCTTGATCGCGAGATCGCTCCGCACGCCGGCGATCAATTCGTTGACGCGCAGCTCGATCGGCTGGCTGAAGCTGTAAACCATACCGGGAATTTCGTCCAGCACCTCGCCCATCGCGGCCTCCAGCTCGGCCTTGCTCCCGGCCTTCCACTCGTCCTCGGGCTGGAGCATCACCAGCACGTCGGAGATGTTGACGCCCATGGGGTCCGTGGCGATCTCCGCCCGTCCCGTCTTGGCGACGATGTCGCGGATCTCGTTCGGAAAGGCGGCGAGCAGCCGCCCCTCCATCAGCGTGGTCTGGCGGACGGACTCTTCCAGCGACACGCTGGGCAGCCGCAGCACCTGAATGGCGAGCGAGCCCTCGTCCAGCTGTGGGATGAACTCGCTCCCCAGCAGCGGGAAGACGGCCACCGCCGCGGCGAACGCGACGCCCGCGCCGATCAGCACCTTTTTGGTGTTGCCGAGCGTCCACGCCAGCGCCGGGCGGTAGATGCGCTTGGCCCGGCGCATCAGCCAGACGTCTTTCTCCTTCACTTTGCCGCGCATCACCAGCGAGATCAGCACCGGCGTCAGCAAAAAGGTGAGGATCAGTGAGCCCACCAGCGCAAAGACCACGGTGAGCGCCATCGGCCGGAACAGCTTCCCTTCCACCCCCTGCAGCGACAGGATCGGGAGATACACCACGATGATGATGCCGACGCCGAACAGGATCGGCCGCGCCACCTCGGCGCAGGCGTCCAGCACCGTGCGCAGAAAGCTTTCCCCCTCGCGCCGGTGCCCCAGGCGCCGCATCGAGTTTTCCACCATCACCACCGAGCCATCCACCACCAGCCCGAAGTCGATCGCGCCGAGCGACATCAGCGATCCGGCGATCCCCGCCTTCACCATCATCCCCACCGCGAACATCATGGAGAGCGGGATCGCGAGCGCCACGATCAGCGCCGCGCGCAGGTTGCCGAGCAGCAGAAAGAGCACGGCCACGACCAGGATCGCGCCCTCGAACAGGTTCTTTTCGACCGTTGCGATCGTGCGGTCCACCAGCTCCGTGCGGTCGTAGAACGCGCGGAGCGAGACGCCGTCCGGCAGACTGGTCTTCGCGGCGGCGAAGCGCTCCTTGACCGCCTCCACCACGGTGCGGGAGTTTTCTCCCATGCGCATCATCACGATGCCGGTGACCACTTCGCCCCGCGCGTCCTTGGTGACCGCGCCCTGGCGGATCGTGGAGCCGATCACCACGTCGGCCACGTCGCCCACCCGCACCGGCGTGCCGCCCCGGCTGGTGACGATGATGTTGCGGATCTGGTCCAATTCCTGAACGCGCCCCACGCCGCGGACCACGAGCTGCTCGGCGCCCTGCGTGATGTAGCCGCCGCCCGCGTTCTGGTTGTTTTCGGCGACCGCGTCCAGCACCTGGTCCAGCGTCAGGTCGAACTGCACCAGCGCCTCGGGGCGGACGAGCACCTGGTACTGCTTCTGGAAGCCGCCGAAGGCGTTGACCTCCGCCACACCGGGCACGCCCCGGAGCTGCTGCCCCACCACCCAGTCCTGCAGCGTGCGCAGCTCGGTGGCGTCGACGCCGGAGCCCGGCTCGGCCTCGATCGTGTACTGAAAGATCTCGCCCAGCCCCGTCGAGATCGGCCCCATCTCCGGCGTGCCGAACTCGGCTGGGATCTCTTCCCGCGCCGCCTGCAGGCGTTCCTGCACCTGCTGGCGGGCGAAGTAGATGTCGGTGCCCTCCTCAAAGATCACCGTGACCTGCGACAGGCCGAACTTGGAAAGGGAGCGGATCTCCTCCAGCTCGGGGAGCCCGAACATGGCGAGCTCCACGGGCAGCGTGATCTGCCGCTCGACCTCCACCGGGGAAAGGGCGGGGGCGTTGGTGTTGACCTGCACCTGGACGTTGGTGACGTCCGGCACCGCGTCGATCGGGAGCCGGATCGCCGACCAGACGCCCCAGCCGATCAGCAGTGCGGTGAGCGCCAGGACGAGCAGGCGGTTCTTGAGTGCGAATGCGATGATGCTTCTCATGATGTGTCGGTCTCCTCAGTGGCCGTGCTCGCCGATCTCGCCCTTGGCGAGCTCGGAGCGGAGTGCGAAGGCGCCGGCGGTCACCACCCGGGTGCCGGGTTCGAGGCCGGACCGGACGACGACCCTGCCACCGTCGACGGTCTCTCCCAGTTCGACGGGAACAGCGCGGAACTCGCCCGGCCGGTCGCCGGGGACGAAGACGACCTTGCGGCCTTCCAGCTCCTGAATGGCATCCCGCGGGAGCACGACGGTCGGGGCGCCGCCGCCGCCCACCTGGATCCGCGCGGTGGCGAACATCCCCGGCTTCAGCGCCCGGTCCTCGTTGGGAATCTCCACCCGCGCCCGCACGGTGCGGGTGGCGGGGTCCAGCACGTCTCCGACGTAGACGATGCGGCCGGGGAACGTGCGCCCCGGATACGCCGCCGTGGTCACCTCCACCGCCTGCCCGCGCCCGATGCGGGCGAGGTCGCGCTCGAATACGTCCAGCTCGATCCACATGCGGTCCAGGTTGGCCACGGTGAAGAGCGAATCGGCGGGGCTGACCACCTCACCCCGTCCCGCGTCGCGCGCCACGACCACGCCCGCGAACGGGGCGGTCACCGCGAACTGGCCTCCGCTGCCGTGCCCGGCGCCCAGCACCCGCAGCCGCTCCTCGGCACTGCGCAGCGCGGCCTCCGCCCGGCGCAGCTCGGCCTCGGCGTCCAGCAGCTCCTTGCGACTCGAGATTCCCTGCTCTTCGAGCCGCTGTTCCCGCTGGTAGTTTTCCCGGGCGATCCGCAGCAGCGCCTCGGCCTCGTGCTCTTCCGCGCGGAGCGAGCCGACCTCCGGACTTTCCAGCAGCGCGAGCACCTGCCCGCTCCGGACCCGGTCGCCGATGTCGGTGTTCAGGCGGACGATCCTGCCCTCCGCACGCGCGCCGACGTGGCTCACGAGGTTGGCGTCGTAGGTGATCGTCCCGGTGACCGGCAGCCCGGTTGTGGTCACCGTTTCCACCGCGTTCACCTGGATGCCGGCCGCGCTCATGCCGGCCGAATCCAGCACGAGCGCGTCGGTTTCACCCGCGTGCTCCTCGCCAGCGGCGGCCGCGCCCTCGGCGGCTTCCACCGGCTCGGCATCACTTTCGCCGCACGCGCCGGTGCCGCCGGCGAGCACGGCTCCCAAAAGCAGCGCCAGGCGAATGCGCCGCCAGCCGTTCCGTTCGTAGTGTACCGTTCTATCGCTCATGGTCCGTTTTCGTTGAGTGGGGTCCGAATGTCCTCGACGGCGAGTGTCGCGGTCGCGGCTTGCAGATCGACCAACGCCTGGCGGCGTGCGAGCGCCGCATCCAGGTAGCCGATTTCGGCGTCCAGAAGCTGGTTCCGCAGCAGAAGAAGCGTCGGGAGATCGATCTTGCCGGCGCGGTAGGCGGTCTCGAGCAGCGCCTGGTTGGCGCGGGCCGGCTGGAGCACCGATTCCTCGAGCACCGCCGCCTCCTCGCTTGCCGCCACGTACGCGCGGTAGGCGCGGGTCACGCCGGTGCGAATGCGCAGCTCGACCGCGCGCCCCTCCAGCACGGCCTGCTCCGCCCGCGCCTGCCGCTGGGCGATGATCCCCTGGTTCCGGTCGAACAGGGGGATGCCGAAGCCGACGCCGATCCCGAGGCGCGGCTCGTTGTCGAGCACGCTCCTTTCCGCGAGCGCGCCGATGCGCAGGTTGGGAACCCGCCCCCGCCGCGCGGCGGCGGTCAGCGCCTGCAGCTCCCGCGTCGCGGCCACGCGCGCCGTCAGATCGGGGCGGCGCGCGAGCGCCAGCGCGACCAGCGAGTCCGGGTCCAGCGCGGCGGGTGGGGGCGGCTGGGGCAGCTCTTCGGCGAGCCGGACGGGCTGCTCGGGGGCAATGCCCGTCAGCCGCTTTAGCTCCAACGTTGCGTCGCTCGTCTCCCGGCGCGCGGCAAGCACGCGCGCTCGCGCCCGGCCGAACTCGATCTCTGCCAGGTTGCCTTCGAGCGCGCTGATCTCCCCTTCCCGGAGCTGAACGCGGACGGCGTCGAGCAGCCGCTCATTCAGCGCCAGCACCTCGTCCGCCAGGCGCAGCCGGCGCTGGGCGATGAGGGCGGTATAAAAAGCTTCGCTCGCCTCCGCGACGGTCTGGCGGGCGGCGTCGCGGACGGATGCTGCCGCGCGCTCGACGCCGAAGCCGGCCGCGCGGATGCGCAGCCCCCGCTGGCCGCCGATCTCGATTTCCTGGGACAGTGAAGCTTCGTACTCGCCGAGCGAGCCGTTCGTAGCGGCGCCGGGCGCATCGAAGCTGAGCTGCGGGTTGAAGTTGTAGACGCGCGCCTGCCGCAGCTCGCCGCGCGCGATCACCGTTTCCTGCCGCTCGGCGAGGAAGGCGGGGTTCTGCGCGAGAGCGAGCCGCTGTGCTTCAGCGAGCGACAGAGTGAGCGTATCGCCCGCCACGTCAGCGGTGCGCAAAAGGGGTATGTCCTGTGCTGCGGCCGCGGCGGCTCCTAGTGAAGCCGCGGCGAACGTCAGAACACAGGCAACCTGGTAGATGCCTCGGTTCATGTTCCTCT